>NZ_JBEZFH010000014.1:0-69900 GCF_040649355.1 Sphaerisporangium sp. NPDC049002
CGGCAGCGCAGCGAGCAGGCACAGGAGGAGCACGACGCCCAGGAGCTCAGCGAGCCCGCCGCCGACCCGGTCCTCGCCGAGGAGCTGGCGCGGGCCGAGGAAGGCGTGGCCGAGGCCAAGGCCGCGGTCGAGGAGGCCAGAGCCGCCGTCGAGGAGGCCAAGGCCTCCGTGGAGGGCCCGAGGAGGGCCTTCGCCGAGGCGCGCTCGGCCATGAGCGCGGCACGGGCCGCCGACCAGGAGGCACAGCGGGCGGTCGCCGCGCTGGAGGCCCGCCGCGACGCCCTGGAGATGGGTCTCTCCCAGGGTGCCGACGGCGGCGCGGCCCTCATGGCGGCGGGTCTGTCCGGAGTGCTGGGGCCGCTCGCCACGATGATGACCGTCCAGGCGGGGGCCGAGGTGGCCGTCGCGGCCGTGCTCGGCGCCGCCGCGGAGGCGGTCGCCGTGGAGTCGCTGTCCACCGTCGTCGACGCGGTCGAGCTGCTCAGGGCCGAGGAGGCGGGCAGGGCCGGGCTGGTCATCGCCTCCGACGCCGCCGTCGCGAGGCCCGCGGCGGTCGACGGCCACCCGTGGGCGGGCGACCTCGTGGTGGTCTCCGACGCGTTCCGTCCCGCCGTGGAGACCCTGCTGTCCGGCGTCGTCGTGGTGGACGACGTCTCGATCGCCAGGAAGCTCGTGGAGGAGCGTCCCGACCTGCGGGCCGTCACCTGGTCGGGCGACCTGGTCGGCGCGTACTTCGCGACCGGCGGGTCCGGCGGCGGCACCTCGGTGCTCCAGGTGCGCACCGCTCTCGACCAGGCGGTCGCCGATCTGTCCGAGGCGCGCGGCACCGCCGATCGTACGGCCGTCGCGCTGACGGAGGCGGCCGAGGCCGAGCGCGCCGCCCAGCAGGCCGTGGAGGCCGCCCAGGCATGGGCGGGCCAGGCGCAGACCGGCGTCAACACCGCCCAGGCCGGGGTGAACACCGCCCAGGGCGTGCTCGATCGCGTGCGCGGCAGGCAGCGCGAGGCCGACCAGCGGGTGGCCGTCGCGGCCAGGAGACTGGCGCAGCTCGACGCGGCGGCGAAGGCCGCCCGTGACGAGTGCGACCGGCTGGCGAAGAACGTCGTGGCGGCCGAGGAGGCGCGCGACCGCGACCTCGCCGGCGTGGTCGAGCTGGAAGAGTGCCTGGCCGAGGCCGAGTACGCCGACGAGCTTTCCGCCGAGCCGACCACCGAGACGCGCGACGAGCTGGCCAGTGCCTGCTCGGTCACCCGGCAGGCCGAGATGGAGGCCCGCCTCTCGGTCCGCACGGCGGAGGAGCGGGTCAAGGGCATCGCGGGCCGCGCCGACCAGCTCACGCGGGCGGCCAGGCGCGAGCGTGAGGAGCGGGCGGGGGCCGCGGCCCTGCGGGAGCGGCGGCGCGCCCAGGCCCAGGTGGCCGAGGTGGTCGTCCACGGCGCCGGTCGCGCGCTCGGGGTGCTGGAGGCGTCCCTGGCGCTGGCCGCCGACGAGCGCGACGAGGCCGAGCGGGCGCGCGGCGAGATCGACGCCGAGCTCAAGGCCGTGCGTGTGCGCGTCCGCGAGCTGTCGGGCGAGCTCGACAAGCTGGTCAACCGCGTGCACGGCAACGAGGTGGCCCGCACCGAGCAGCGGCTGCGCCTGGAGCAGATGGAGACCCGGGCGATGGAGGAGTACGGCGTCGAGATGGACGCCCTGATCTCCGAGTACGGCCCCGAGCAGCCCGTTCCGCTCGCCGGCGGCGAGATGGCGCCCTACGTCCGCGAGGAGCAGGAGAAGCGCGCGAGGACCGCCGAGAGGCAGATGACCCAGCTCGGCAAGGTCAACCCGCTGGCGCTGGAGGAGTTCGCCGCGCTGGAGGAGCGGCACACCTTCCTCAACTCCCAGCTGGAGGACCTGCGCAGGACCCGGCGCGACCTGCTGACGGTCGTCAAGGAGGTCGACGAGCGGGTGGAGCAGGTCTTCACCGCCGCCTACGAGGACGTCGCGCGCGAGTTCGAGGCGATCTTCGGCCGGGTCTTCCCCGGAGGCGACGGGCGCCTGCTGCTGACCGACCCCTCCGACATGCTCACCACGGGTGTCGACGTCGAGGCGAGGCCGCCCGGCAAGAAGGTCAAGCGCCTGTCACTGCTGTCGGGCGGCGAGCGGTCGCTGACCGCCGTGGCGTTCCTCATCTCGATCTTCAAGGCGCGCCCGTCCCCGTTCTACGTCATGGACGAGGTCGAGGCCGCGCTCGACGACACCAACACCCAGCGGCTGCTCACCCTGTTCGAGGAGCTGAGGCAGAGCTCGCAGCTCATCGTGATCACACACCAGAAGCGCACGATGGAGATCGCCGACGCGCTGTACGGCGTGAGCATGCGCGGCGACGGCGTCACCCAGGTGGTCAGCCAGCGCCTCCGCGAACGCGAGACCGCCTGACGGCGGCCCGTGGGACGGGCGGCCCGTGGGGCGGCGGGCCGCGTGACGCCGGACGGCCGGACGGCGCGACACCGGATCGTGGGCTTTCGGCCAGGTGGGTAAATCAGTAAATATCGGTATATCGGCGCGTCGTGGGCGAGCCCGGGCGTGAGCACGGCCGGTTGTCTGGAAAACTGACATCTTGTGGATGGGTACCTCGGCATCATCGTGATCGTCCTCCTCGTCGCGCTGCTCGCGGCGGGTGGCATGTTCCTGCTCTTCCGGCCCAAGGAGAGGCACGCTCCACCGGTCAGGCCGCCGGAGGCGCCGACCCTCCCCGAGCGGGAACAGGCCCCGGCCACCGGCGTCGTCGAGGACGACGCCGCCACGACCACCGTCCCCCCGCCCGCCAAGCCGGTCGAGCCGGTCGCCCCCGCGCCGCCGGCGATCGAGATCCCGCCGCCCTCGGCCGGCCGCATGGTACGGCTGCGCGCCCGGCTGGCCCGTTCCCAGAGCGCGCTCGGCAAGGGGCTGCTGGAGCTCCTGTCCCGTGACCGCCTGGACGACGACGCCTGGGACGAGATCGAGGACATGCTGATCACCGCCGACGTGGGCGTCGCGCCCACCCGGGCGATGGTCGAGGAGCTGCGCACCAAGGTCAAGGTGCTCGGCTCCCGCAGCGACGGCGAGGTGCGGGCGCTGCTCCGCGAGCAACTGCTCGCCCAGATCGGCGCCGACATGGACCGCACGCTGCACACCGCGCCCCACGGCGAGCGGCCCGCCGTCGTGCTCGTGGTGGGAGTCAACGGCACCGGCAAGACCACGACCACCGGCAAGCTCGCCCGCGCGCTCATCGGCGACGGCCGCAAGGTGCTCCTGGGCGCGGCCGACACCTTCCGTGCCGCCGCCGCCGACCAGCTCCAGACCTGGGGGCGGCGTGTCGGCGCCGAGGTGGTGCGCAAGGACGAGGGAGCCGACCCGGCGTCGGTGGCCTTCGACGCCGTGAGCAAGGGCATCGACGACAAGGTCGACACCGTGATCGTCGACACCGCCGGCCGCCTCCACACCAAGACCGGCCTGATGGACGAGCTGGGCAAGGTCAAGCGGGTAATCGAGAAGAAGGCCACGGTCGACGAGGTCCTGCTCGTGCTCGACGCGACCACGGGTCAGAACGGCCTGCGGCAGGCGCAGGTGTTCGCCGAGGCGGTGAACATCACCGGCATCGTCTTGACCAAGCTCGACGGCACGGCCAAGGGCGGCATCGTGATCTCGGTCCAGCGCGAGCTGGGAGTCCCGGTCAAGCTCGTGGGGCTCGGCGAGGGCCCCGACGACCTGGCCCCGTTCGACGCCGAGGTCTTCATCGACGCCATCCTCGGCGACTGATCCGATCGGCCCCTCCGGGGGCCGGCGGCCGGACGACCTGGCCGCCGCCTTCAGGGTGGACGCCGCCGCCCGAGCCTTGAGGGCCCGGGCCGGAACGTGGGTCAGAACGTTCAGAGCGTGAGGAAGGCGCGGAGCTCGCCGAGCGAGGGTTCGATGTCGATGCCCCGCTCGGCGAGCCAGCCGTCGTCGCCGTACGTGCAGCGGTAGCGCTCGCCGCCGTCGCAGATCAGGGTCACCACGCTGCCCCGCTCGCCGTTCTCGCGCATCTCCCTGATGAGCTGGACGGCCGCGGCCACGTTCGTCCCCGTCGAGCCGCCGACGTCGCGGCCGGTGACCTCGCGGACCCAGCGCATGGCGGCGATCGAGGAGGCGTCCGGCACCTGGATCATGCGGTCGATGACCGTGGGCAGGAACGAGGGCTCCACCCGGGGGCGGCCGATGCCCTCGATGCGGGAGCCGCGGCCGGTCACGCCGGCGTCGCCCGCGATCCACGACGGGTAGAACGCCGACCCGTCCGGGTCGACCACAGCGAGGCGCGTCTGGTGGCGGCGGTAGCGGATGTAGCGGCCGATCGTGGCGGACGTGCCGCCCGTGCCGGCGCCCACGACGATCCACGCCGGTTCCGGATGCCGCTCCAGGGACATCTGCTGGTAGATGCTCTCGGCGATGTTGTTGTTGCCCCGCCAGTCCGTGGCCCGTTCGGCGTAGGTGAACTGGTCCATGAAGTGGCCGCCGGTGTCCTCGGCCAGGCGGCGGGACTCCTCGTAGATCGCTCGGGGGTCCGCGACCAGCCGGCACTTGCCGCCGTAGAACTCGATGAGCGCGATCTTCTCCGGAGACGTGGACGCGGGCATCACCGCGACGAACGGCAGGCCGAGCATGCGCGAGAAGTACGCCTCGCTGACCGCCGTGGAGCCGCTGGAGGCCTCGATGACGGTCGTGGAGGGGCCGATCCAGCCGTTGGCGAGGCCGTACAGGAACAGCGAACGGGCCAGGCGGTGCTTGAGCGACCCTGTCGGGTGGACCGACTCGTCCTTGAGGTAGAGCTCGATGCCCCATCTCTGCGGGAGCGGGAAAATGTGCAGGTGGGTGTCGCAGCTGCGGTTGGCGTCGGCCTCAACGGTGCGGATGGCCTCGGAGACCCACGACCGCGTTGTCGGATCATGCCTGTCCACGTACTTCATGGCCCTACGCTACCGGGTGCCCGATCTATGTGACCCTTACCACATTTTCTCATCTTTTGGGTGTTGTCTGTTACTATAATGAGACTTGTCCGGCCTCGGGTGTGAAGTGGCCACCCCGGGCCAATCGCTTCAAGGCCCTCCTGACCAGCTAATACCCTTAACGTCACCCTTATAGGTGAACCGTAAGCATGTGATCAGCCGTCAGATGGAGTAAAGCGGTTACCGAGCCTGCATGGGTTCATGCCGGATGGGTAACGGGGGACAGGCAGGCATGAGGGGGATGAGATGATCTCGATGACCGAACAGCAGCGGCAGGCATGGTTCGAGCGCGACGTCATGCCCGTGACGAACCAGCTCTACGCGTCTGCCATGCGCCTCACCCGCAACACCGCTGACGCGGAGGACCTGGTGCAGGAGACGGTGGCCAAGGCGTACACCTCTTACCACCAGTTCCGCCCCGGTACGAACCTGAAGGCGTGGCTGCACCGCATTCTGACCAACAACTTCATCAACGACTACCGCAAGCAGCAGCGGTCGCCGAAGCTGTCGGCCGCCGAGGACATCGAGGACTGGCAGCTCGCGGCTGCCGAGTCGCACATGTCGACGGGCCTGAGGTCCGCCGAGACCGAAGCGCTGGACCAACTCCCCGACACCGTTGTGATGAACGCCCTGCGGTCGCTTCCGGAGGATTTCAAGGTCGCGGTGTACCTCGCCGACATCGAGGGGTTCGCGTACAAGGAGATCGCCGAGCGCATGGGCACGCCCATCGGCACCGTCATGTCCCGTCTGCACCGTGGCCGCCGCCAGCTGAGGACCATGCTGGAGGGCTACGCCCACGAGGAGGGCGCCCTGCGCCCGTCCCCCCAGTTCCAGGCGGCCTGACAGCGCACGACTGAAGGCAAGGGCCGGTACGGCGTCGCCGTGCCGGCCTCTCTCATGTACCGAGACGGACGGTCTCATGCCCGGAGACGGGCGGCCGAGATCGATCTCATATAGACGTACACTTGGCCCAGTGCCTACGGTGCTCGCCATGACGACACGCAGATTGATCTCAAGCGGTTCCACCTTCGAGCAGGAGGTCGGCTACTCGCGCGCGGTGGTCGACGGCGACTGGGTGCACGTGTCCGGGACCACCGGGTTCGACTACCGGTCCATGACGATCTCGGACGACATCGTGGAGCAGGCCGAGCAGTGCTTGAGCAACATCGCGTCCGCGCTGGAAGAAGCGGGGTGCTCCTTCGCGGACGTGGTGCGGGTGCGCTACATGCTGCCTGACCCAGCCGATTTCGAACCCTGCTGGCCGGTGCTGCACCGGTATCTCGGCGATGTACGTCCCGCCGCCACCATGCTGGTGTGCGGCCTGTCGGACCCCCGTATGCGCATCGAGATCGAGGTGACGGCGCACCGCGCCCCGGGAGCCTGACGCGACGCCGGAGCGCGGCTCCCCGCGCTCCGGCCGTCTGAAGGCTTCTACGCGAACGATTCAACGCGAACGATTCAACGCGAAGGTGTCAACGACGAAGGTGTAAACGACGAAGGTGTAAACGACGAAGGCTCGACGCGGGGCCTCTACGCGGAGGCGATCAGGGCGACGGCCGCGAGAGCGAGCCCTACCCCCGCCGTCTGCACGGCGTTGAGGCGCTCCCCGAGCACATACCGCGCGAGCAGCAGCGTGCTGGCGGGATACAGCGACACGAGCACCGCCACCAGGGCTAGCAGGCCGCGCTGGACCGCCAGCAGGTAGAGCACGTTGGCCGCCATGTCGAGCACCCCGGCGGCGATGATCGTGGGCAACGAGCCCTTGCCGGGCCGGAGCGTACGCCCCGTCGACAGGGCCAGGACGGCGACCACGACCACCGAGCTGAGGCGGGCGCCGAACAGCGGCCACATGCCGGTGTCCTCCGGCACCTGCTTGAGCAGGATGAAGAACCCGCCGAACCCGATGCCCGAGGCCAGGGAAGTGAGGATCGGGGTGAGCGCCGCCCGGCCTCCGGCGCCTCCCGTCTCACGGCTGACGAGCACCACCGCGGCCAGCGCCACGGCCACCCCGCCCAGGGCGACCGGTTCGGGCCGCTCGCCCATCAGCAGGCCGACCACCACAGGCAGCGCCATCGACATGGTGGCCGTCGTGGGCGCGATCACGGACATCACGCCGCCGGCGAGCGCCCGGTAGAACAGGATGACGGCGAGCCCGCCGGACAGCCCGGCCGCCATGCCCCAGATGAGCGCCCCGAGGCTCGGCGCGCCGGGCAGCAGCGGAAGCAGCGGCAGCACGAAGAGCAAGCCCGTGACCTGGGTGAGCATGACCACGGCGAGCACGCGCGAGCGCCGGGTGGCGAGTCCGCCGAAGAAGTCCGCCGTGCCGTAGACCACGGCGCAGGTCGCCGCCAGTAGTACAGCCGTCATCGCCGGCTCACCCCCAATGGATTGCACTGTTAGGGCAATATATTGGGATAATCCATTGCACACAAATGTCACTACACTGCACTCATGCCGGACCCGGAGACCATCACGGCCGCGATCGCCAACAACGTCCGCGCCCAGCGCGCCCATCGAGGGCTGACCCTCGACGCTCTCGCGGCGCGCTCGGGTGTGAGCCGGGGGATGCTCGTCCAGATCGAGCAGTGCCGCACCAACCCGAGCGTGACCACGCTGACGCGCGTCGCCGACGCGCTCGGGGTGACGGTCGCCCGCCTGGTGGAGGTCTCCGACACCCCGGTGGTCCGGGTCGTCCACGCCTCGGACGTCGTCACCCTGTGGCGCAGCGACAAGGGCGGCTCGGCACGGCTCCTGGTGGGATCGGACGCCCCCGCGATCCTGGAGCTGTGGGACTGGACCCTGGCGCCGGGGGAGTACCACGACGGCGACGCGCACCCGGCAGGCACGCGCGAGATGCTGACCGTCCTCGAAGGCGAGCTCACCCTCTCGGTGTACGGCCGCAGCCACGCCGTCGGCCGGGACGAGGCCGTGCTCTTCAGCGCCGACCGTCCGCATCGCTACGCCAACGAGGGCGAGACGACGCTCCGCTTCGTCATGGTCGTCACGGAGCCTCGGGAGACCCTCGACCAGTAGGGCGACCCTGAGTGTGTGATTGATTCCTCACAGTCACATCACGTCTCGCTCATGGTGGTGCAAAGCCCCGCCCAATGGGGGTACATCATCCTTGTGTGTGCGCTGAAGGCTTACCGTTCTGGCCGGCCGGAAGTCGCCGGGAGGTGGTCAGGTGACTGACTCCCGCGCGGCGATGGCGAAACTCCGCGTGGAACTCGCCGGCCTGGGGGTGACGGACGCGTACGAAGTGTGCGATGACGCCATCCTTTCTGTCTGGATCGGGCTGGTCGTCACGTTCCGTGATGGCTTTTACCATTGGCAGGAGGGTGTGGTGAAACGTCGTCACCTGGGTACAGATCCCGTCGGATGCGCCATTCGTGTGGCGCGTCGTCACGCGGAGTTGCAGGCCGACACTCCTCCCTGGTGGGACGAGCTCGCCAAGACTCTGCGAGGGGAAGCGGCCGAGAACTACCCGTGACCCCTGCCGCTGTTCGGGGGGAGCGTGCGGGTGGCTGTTCTTCGTGTCGGAGTCCTGTGGTCGCTCCCGCTCGCGGTCTCGATGGTCCTCGGACTGTCGGGATGCGGCGAGGTGGTGGCGCCCGTCCAGCAGGGCCGTAAGGACGACGTCGTCCGGGTGCGGAAGTCCGCGCCCGTCCGCCTCGCGGTCGATCCCGCGCTCCTGGCCGCGCGGGTGATCGCCCAGCAGCCGGGGTGGCCGGGGACGCGCCCGATCGTGGCGCCGCCTCAACGCTCCATACGGTGCGGGCAGGTCAAGTGCGTGGCACTGACGTTCGACGACGGCCCGTTCGACTACACCGGAAGGGTGCTCGACGTCCTCGCGGAGTACCACGCCAAGGCCACGTTCTTCGTGGTCGGGCAGATGGTGAACGCCCAGACCAGGCCCTACCTGCGCCGCATGGTCTCCGAGGGGCACGAGCTGGGCAACCACTCCTGGGACCACCCGTCGCTCACCTCGCTGTCCCACGACGCCCTGCGCGCCCAGCTTGAACGCACCCAGCAGATGGTCAAGGACACCACCGGGGCCACGATGCGGCTGCTGCGCCCGCCGTACGGCTCGACGAACGCCACGGTGGCGCAGGAGGCCGCCCGCGAGGGGCTGGCGCAGATCCTCTGGGACCTCGACACGCTCGACTGGCGCGACAGGAACAGCGTCCTGGTCGCCCAGCGGGCCTCGGTGGCCAGGCCGGGCTCGATCGTGCTGTTGCACGACATCCACAAGACCACGGCCGAGGCCGTGCCGAACCTGCTGCGGGAGCTCACGGCCAAGGGCTACACCTTCGTGACCGTGTCGGAGCTGTACGGGGCCCGTGGTCTGGCTCCTGGAAAGCGCTACGCCGGTGAGGCGGGCGAGGAGGAGCAGGACAAGAGGCGCCGCTGATCCTCCGGCCCTGATCGGGTACGGCCCGCGCCCCCCCGGACGCGAGCCGTACGGAACTCCGGCTCGAACGCGAGCCGTACGGAACTCCCGGCTCTGATGCGAGCCGTACGGAAAGCCGCTCAGGCGAGCAGCAGCACGATCGCGGCGAACGCCGTCCACGCGATCAGGAAGGCCAGTGACAACCGGCCGTGAGCCATCTGCATGGCACACCCCCTATCCCTATGACATGGATCGTCACATCCGGGATTGGGAGACGGCTTGGACCCGGCTTGTCACCGCCCTCAAGTGAGACGGGCGGTGACCTTCGATGGGACCCAGACCGGCTCTGCCGCGTCAGCCTCCGCGCTTGGCGCGGGCGGCGGAGCGACCGCGGATGGCCGCGTCGAGCACGACCTTGCGGATGCGGACGGTGTTCGGGGTGATCTCCACGCACTCGTCCTCGCGGCAGAACTCCAGGGCCTGCTCCAGAGAGAGCACCCGCGGCGGGATGAGCTTCTCGGTCTCGTCACTGGTGGAGGAGCGCATGTTGGTGAGCTTCTTCTCCTTGGTGATGTTGACGTCCATGTCGTCGGAGCGGGAGTTCTCCCCGACGATCATGCCCTCGTAGACCTCGGTGGTCGGGGAGACGAACAGCGTGCCGCGCTCCTGGAGGTTCATCATGGCGAACGCGGTCACCACGCCTGCCCGGTCGGCCACCAGCGAGCCGTTGTTACGCGTGCGCAGCTCGCCGAACCACGGCTCGTACGCCTCGAAGACGTGGTGGACCAGGCCCGTGCCGCGCGTCTCGGTGAGGAACTCGGTGCGGAAGCCGATCAGGCCCCGGGCGGGGACCACGAACTCCATGCGGATCCAGCCGGTGCCGTGGTTGGTCATGTGCTCCATGCGGCCCTTGCGGACGGCCAGGAGCTGGGTGATCGCGCCCAGGTACTCCTCGGGGGCGTCCACCGTGAGGCGCTCGACCGGCTCGTGCAGCTTGCCGTCGATGGTCTTGGTGACCACCTGCGGCTTGCCCACGGTCAGCTCGTAGCCCTCGCGGCGCATCTGCTCGACCAGGATGGCGAGCGCCAGCTCGCCACGGCCCTGGACCTCCCAGGTGTCGGGACGGTCGGTGCTGAGCACGCGCAGCGAGACGTTGCCGACGAGCTCCTTGTCGAGCCGGTCCTTGACCATACGGGCAGTGACCTTGGAGCCCTTGACCTTGCCCACCAGCGGGCTGGTGTTGGTGCCGATGGTCATCGAGATCGCCGGCTCGTCGACCGTGATGAGCGGCAGCGGGCGCGGGTCGTCGGGGTCGGCCAGCGTCTCGCCGATCATGATGTCGGGGATGCCCGCGATGGCGATGATGTCGCCGGGGCCCGCCTGCTCGGCGGGCTTGCGCTCCAGTGCTTCGGTCATCAGCAATTCGCTGATCTTGACCCGCTGGATGGTGCCGTCGGTGCGGCACCAGGCGACCTGCTGGCCCTTCTTGATGGTGCCCTGGTGGACGCGGCACAGCGCGATGCGGCCGAGGTAGCTGGAGGCGTCCAGGTTGGTGACGTGGGCCTGGAGCGTCGCGGAGGGGTCGTACACCGGCGCGGGGATCGTCTTGGTGATGGTCTCGAACAGCGGCTCAAGGTCCTCGGAGTCGGGCATGCCGCCGTCCTCGGGACGGTTGAGGCTGGCCCGGCCCGCCTTGGCGGAGGCGTAGACGATCGGGAAGTCGATCTGCTCCTCGGTGGCGTCGAGATCCATGAAGAGCTCGTACACCTCGTCGACGACTTCCTTGATGCGGGCGTCGGGACGGTCGACCTTGTTGATGCACAGGATGACCGGCATCTTGGCGGCGAAGGCCTTGCGCAGGACGAACCGGGTCTGCGGCAGCGGGCCCTCGGAGGCGTCCACCAGCAGCACGACGCCGTCGACCATGGACAGGCCGCGCTCGACCTCACCGCCGAAGTCGGCGTGGCCGGGGGTGTCGATGATGTTGAGGGTCATGCCGGCGTGCTTGACCGCGGTGTTCTTGGCGAGAATGGTGATGCCCTTCTCGCGCTCCAGGTCGTTGGAGTCCATGACTCGCTCGTCGACGTCCTGGTTGGCGCGGAACGCCCCGGACTGCCAGAGCATGGCGTCCACGAGCGTGGTCTTGCCATGGTCGACGTGCGCGATGATCGCGATGTTCCGCAGGTCGTCGCGGCTGTTCAAAGGCATGATGGAGTCTCGCTCAAGGTCGTGGAGGCCGGCCGCGGACACTGCGGCCTCCACCATTTTAGTTGATCGCTGTTACCACCACGTGCCGGGTCTGCGCAAAGAGGGGCAATTCCGGCGAGTTTCACAAATCTGTGGTCTGCCGGTCGCACCCCCGATGACCAGGGATGGAACGCGGAAGAGGAAGATCAGGACCCCGGCCGCAGATGGTCAAGGAATGCGCACTCTGGACTAACACCGCCATGCCCGGGCAGACCTGCCAGCATGGTGGACGAAGGACTGACGCAATTCGCCGCCTCCGCACGCCGGGCCGCCGAACCTGTCGGCCAGTTTCCGTGCAGGCGGCAGATGGGACACCGCTGCCGCCTCGCCGTATGGGCACTCGTGCTCGGCGCCTTCGTGACCGGATGCGTCACGCCGGCGGTGGCCAAGGCCGAAACCCCCTCGGCCATGGCGGCCTCTCCGTGGCACACCTCCTGTGCGGACGCGGATCCGAATAGGCTCGTTCCATGCCTCTTGCCGCAGCATTCCCCGCGACGCTGATCACGAAGGACGGTGTGCGGATCGACGCGGCGCACACCCCCTCGCGAGGCGACACCGATCTCGGCATCGTCCTCGCCCACGGGTTCACCGGTTCCTGGCGTGAGGGGACGACGCGGCGCATCGCGCACGTGCTGAGCGGCTTCGGGGGCGTCGTGGCGCTCGACTTCCGCGGCCATGGCAGGTCGGGCGGCCTGTCCACGGTCGGGGACGCCGAGGTCCTCGACCTCGACGCGGCCGTACGGCACGCGCGTTCCATCGGGTACACCCGCGTGGCGACCGTCGGCTTCTCGATGGGGGCCGCGGTGGCCGTACGTCACGCGGCCCTGCACGGAGGGACGGACGCGGTCGTCGCCGTGAGCGCTCCCGCCCGTTGGTACTACCGCGGCACCCGGCCGATGCGGCAGGTCCACTGGGCCATCGAGAGGGCGTCCGGGCGCTTGGCGGCGCGGCTGGCCAAGCGCACCCGCATCCAGTCGGGGAAGTGGGACCCGGTGCCGCTCGCGCCGTACGAGGCGGTCGCGCGCATCTCGCCCACGCCGCTGCTGATCGTCCACGGCGACGCGGACGACTTCTTCCCCCTGGAGCACGCCCACCAGCTCTTCGACTCCGCGCGCGAGCCGAAGGAGCTGTGGATCGAGCCAGGCTACGGCCACGCGGAGTCCTCCGCCACGCCCGATCTCATCAGGCGCGTCGGCACGTGGATCTCCCGCGTGGGGGCAGACGAGGGTCCCCGGCCTGCGGGGACGCACACCGCCGGTTAACCGCCCTTTCCTGGGGCATCGGTCCCGGACATCATCATCTTTTCCGGGCACAGGGGGTGGACCAGTGATCCTGGTCGTCAACGCCGGGTCGTCCTCGGTGAAGTACCAGCTCGTCGACCTCGACGGGCCCATCCGGCTCAAGGAGGGCAAGATCGAGCGCATCGGGGAGCCCGGGTCGGACGTCCCCGACCACGAAGCGGCCCTCCTGCGCGTGGCCGAGGACGTGTCGATGGACTCCGCCGACCTGACCGCCATCGGTCACCGGGTCGTCCACGGCGGGCCCTTGTTCACCGGACCGGTCCTGATCACCGACGACGTGGTCAAACAGATCGAGGAGGCCGTCCCGCTGGCCCCGCTCCACAACCCGTCGAACCTCGCAGGCATAGAGGTGACGCGCCGGCTCCGGCCCGACCTGCCACAGGTGGCGGTCTTCGACACCGCGTTCCACAGCATGATCCCGCCCGCCGCCCGCACGTACGCCATCGACCGCGAGGTGGCGGAGCGCTTCGGCGTGCGCAGGTACGGGTTCCACGGCACCTCCACCGCGTACGTCTCTCGCGCGGCGGCGGCCCTCGTGGGCAAGCCCGGCACCGCCAACGTGATCGTCCTGCACCTGGGCAACGGCGCGAGCGCCTCGGCGGTCTCCGCGGGGCGGTGCGTGGACACCTCCATGGGCATGACACCGCTGGAAGGCCTGGTCATGGGCACCCGGTCGGGAGATCTGGACCCGGCGATCATCTTCCACCTGATCCGGGGCGGCATGACGCCGGACGAGGTCGAGTCGATGCTGATCCACCGCAGCGGCCTGCTCGGCCTGTGCGGCGACAACGACATGCGCACGGTCATGGAGCGGGTCGAGTCGGGCGACGAGGAGGCCGCCCTGGCCTACAACGTGTACAGCCACCGGCTCAGGAAGTACATCGGCGCCTACTGCGCGGTCCTCGGCAGGGTCGACGTGATCGCGTTCACCGGCGGGGTGGGGGAGAACTCCGCTCTGGTCAGGCGCAACGTGCTCACGGGCCTCGAACCGATGGGCATCCGGCTTGATCCGCTCCGCAACGTTTCGGTCAAGGGGGCCCGGCTGGTCTCCGCCGACGACTCGGCCGTGGCCGTCGCCGTCGTCCCGACCGACGAGGAGTTGGAGATCGCCAGGGAAACTTCCGAGGTACTGGCGCGAACTAAATCCGAGTAAATGTCGTCTACCTCCAAAGGAGGTATGAGATCCACCAGGAGAATTCCAGACCCGGGCATGTCTCTTGGCGGGGGCGATCTCGGACATCCTTGTAATGCGGGGCCGTCGCCCACCGACGCGGGGGCGCGCTGGGCGGCGGTTGCGCACTCCGTCTCAGCCCAGGCGGGCGATCGACTTGTACTCCAGGTACGACGACAGGCCCTCGGGGCCGAGCTCGCGGCCGACGCCGCTCGCCTTGTACCCGCCGAACGGCGCGGACGGCTCCATGGTGTTCATCATGTTGACGCCGTACGTGCCCGTGCGGACCTGGCGGGCGATGTCCATGCCGTGGTCGGTGTCGGAGGTCCAGACCGTGCCCGACAGGCCGTAGTCGCTGTCGTTGGCGATGCGGATGGCGTCGGCCTCGTCCTGGTACTCGATCACCGACAGCACGGGGCCGAAGATCTCCTCACGGGCGATGCGCATGTCGTTGGAGACGCCGGCGAAGACGGTCGGCGCGACGTACCAGCCCCGGTCGAAGGGACGGTCGAGACCGCCGATGACGGGCTTCGCGCCCTCCTCGATGCCGAGCCTGATGTAGCCCTCGACCCGCTCCTGCTGGCGCTTGGCCACCAGCGGGCCGATACCGGTGGCCGGCTCGGACGGGTCGCCGACCTGCTGGCCGCCGACCATGTCGGCCACGGCCTGCAGCACCTCGTCGTACCGCGCGGAGGAGGCGAGGATGCGGGTCTGGGCCACGCACGCCTGGCCGTTGTTCATGAGGGAGGCGATCGAGAGGAACCCCATGGCCGCGCCCAGGTCGCAGTCGTCCAGGACGATCGCCGCCGACTTGCCGCCCAGTTCGAGGCTGCAGCGCTTCAGCTGCTCGCCGCAGATGCCCGCGATACGGCGGCCGGCGGCCGTGGACCCGGTGAAGGCCACCTTGTCGACGCCCGGGTGCGAGATCAGGTGCTCGCCCGCCTCGCGACCGGCGGCCACGATGTTCACGACGCCGTCCGGGACGCCCGACTCCTTGATCATCTCCGCGAGGAGGTAGGAGTCGAGCGGGGTCTCGGGAGCGGGCTTGACCACGACCGTGCAGCCGGCGATCAGCGCGGGGGCCAGCTTGGTCATGATGACGAACTGCGGCACGTTCCACGGCACCACGGCCGCGACGACGCCGACCGGCTCCCGGCGAACGGTGACCGGGCCGAACAGGCCCGGACGCTCGTCCTCGACCGCGAAGGTCTTGCCCAGCTCGCTGAAGTACTGCAACATGCCGAGCGGCTGCGGGGCCTGGGCGAGCTGCGAGAAGGTGATCGGGCTGCCCATTTCGAGCGTGATGATGTCGGCGATCTCGGCCTGGCGGGCGGCGTACAGCTCGGCCAGCTTGCCGACCACCTCGGCGCGCTCGGCCATGGACATCCTCGGCCACGGTCCGTGGTCGAAGGCCTGGCGGGCGGCGGCCACCGCTTTGTCCATGTCGGCGGGAGTGCCGTCGGGCACCCGCCCGACGACCTCCTCGGTGTGGGGGGAGATGACGTCGATCGTCGCCGTGCCCGCGGGGGCAACCCAGTCGCCCCCGATGAAAAGACGGTCGTGCTGAAGCATGTGTCTGCCTCCTGGTCGGGCGGGCCGGGTCCTTACTTGACCGAATGCTTGCTTGTTTTAGTCTTGCCGCCGAGGGCCGGGCTCACAAGGGGCCGCATCGCCCGGTCGCTGAGACAGAATCATGTTCTGTCCCGGTTGGCAAGAGTGGCGGACTCCGGGGAGCGTCCCTCGGTAAGATCGGTCGCCCGGCTGTCGAGGTTCGGTCAACCCTGCGATCAGCGCGAACGTCATCCGGCGTCCGCATGTCCGGTCGAGCCCATTGTCGGGAAACCCGCATGCCGGATCTTCCCAAAGTGGTAGATAGTTCACTAAGGGTGTGTAGGTTCTTCCGATCGTGTGACAGCCCTGAAGATCGGCTTCTATAGTCGGGGCGTCTGAAGTTGGGGAGGGCTGATGCGATCAGGCCGTGTGATGGGGCTGGCCGCCGTCCTCGTCGGCCTGTTCTCGGTGCTCGCCGTGCCGGCGGCCGAGGCCAAGCCCAGCCCCCAGGCCCAGCTCAACAGGCTGACCAAGCAGGCCGCCGACCTGCAGAAGGCCTACCGAGGCCAGATCCAGAGCCTGGAGGACGTCCGGGAAGCCGCGCAGAAGGCCGGCGACCGGGTCAGGAAGCTCCGGGCCGACCTGGCCGACGCCGAGGAGCAGGTCGCGCAGTTCTACCGCAACTCCTACATGTCCGGCACGATCGACGGCCCGAAGGTGTTCACGTACAGCGGTGACCCCGACACGATCCTCGGGCAGGCCGCCACCGTCACCTACCTGGCCGAGGAGAAGAACCAGCGGCTGAAGCACATCAGCTCGCTGATCAAGGACTCGAAGGCCGCCAAGGCGGACGCCGACGACAAGATCGTCGATCTCAAGAAGGAGATCAGGCAGCTCCAGTCGAAGAAGCAGGACGTCGAGCAGCTGCTCAAGAAGTTCGGGTTCCAGACGCCCGGTTCGGCCAGCGGCCTGACCGCGCGCATGGTGAGCGTCCGGGCCCTCATCATGCAGAGCTTCCCGATGCCGTTCAGCGTCGGATGCCTGCGTTCCGGCGACCCGGGCGAGCACGGCAAGGGCCGCGCCTGCGACTTCATGATGAGCACGGGCGGACGCATGCCCGACGCCGCGTCGGTCGCCCGTGGGGACGCCCTGGCCCAGTGGTGCATCGAGAACGGCCGCCAGATCGGCATCATGTACATCATCTGGCGGCAGCGCTACTACGACATACGCACGGGCGCGGGCTGGCGGCAGATGTCGGACAGAGGCGGCGTCACCGCCAACCACTACGACCACGTCCACGTGTCGGTCTTCTAGCCGTCCCGCCCGGTCACGGCCGGGGCCGGGCGGCGATGCGCTCCCTCAGCCAGTGGTACGACGCCTTGGGTGTGCGCTTCTGCGTGGCGAAGTCGACGTGGACCAGGCCGAACCTCTGGCCGAACCCCTCGGCCCACTCGAAGTTGTCCATCAGCGACCACACGTAGTACCCGCGCACGTCCACGCCCTCGGCGATGGCGGCGCCGACGGCGCCGATGTGCCCGTCGAGGAAGGCGATGCGCGCCTGGTCGTCCACCGTGCCGTCCTGGCCCGGCTCGTCCGCCTGCGAGCAGCCGTTCTCGGTGACGTACACCGGCGGCAGCGTGTCGCCGTACCGGTCCCTGAGCCCGACCAGCAGCTCGCGCAGGCCGTCGGGGACGACGGGCCAGCCGAAGGCCGTGGTGGGGTAGCCGGTGACGCCCGCGTCCTCGAATGGCAGCGGCGCGGGGTCCTGCCCCGGGGCGGGGGCGGCGATACGTGTGGGGTTGTAGTAGTTGACGCCGAGGCCGTCCAGGGGCTGGGCGATGATCTCCAGGTCGCCGTCCCGTACGGCGTCCAGCGTGGTCACCCCGTACGCCGACAAGTCCGGATATTTGCCGAGAAGGACGGGGTCGTTGAACAGCCTGTTGTGCAGGGTGTCGTAGGCATCGGCGGCGGCCAGGTCCTCCGCCGAGCCGGACGCGGGCCAGACGGGCGTGCAGTTGTTGGTGATGAGCACCCGCTCGGCTCCGTGCGCCCGCAGGGCCTGTACGGCGAGCCCGTGGCCGAGCAACTGGTGATGGGCGGCGGGCAGCGCGTCGAGGAACAGCGTCCTGCCCGGGGCGTGGGTGCCGAGGGCGTAGCCGAACACCATGTGGATGAACGGCTCGTTGAGCGTGATCCACATCGGGACCCGGTCGGCGAGGCGCTCCGCCAGGATCCCCGCGTAGTCCGCCAGGTAGAGGGAGGTGTCGCGGTTCAGCCAGCCGCCCCGGTCCTCCAGGGCCTGCGGCAGGTCCCAGTGGAAGATCGTGGCCGCAGGCACGATGCCCTTCGCGCACAGCTCGTCCACCAGCCGGTCGTAGAAGCCGAGCCCGGCCTCGTTGGGCTTCCCCCGTCCCTCGGGCTGGATCCGTGACCACGAGATCGAGAACCGGTAGGAGTTCACCCCCAGGGCGTCCATGAGCATGACATCCTCTGACCACCGGTTGTAATGGTCACACGCGACGTCTCCGGTGCGGCCGTCCCTGATCCGGCCGGGCTCGTGGGCGAAGGTGTCCCAAATGGACCTTCCCCTGCCGTCCTGCTCCACGGCGCCCTCGATCTGGTAGGACGCGGTGGCCGTACCCCAAAGGAACATGGTCGCCTCCGGTGATATGAGTGAAACTCATGTTAAGCCCAGGAAACCGATTCGGGAGGATGATGGGGGGATGACGAACGTCTCCGCAGGGACGCTCCGCCGCCGTCCCGCTCAGCGCCGCAGTGTCGAGCGGGTCGAGCGGATGCTGGACGAATGCGCCCGGCTCCTCGACGAGGTGGGGTACGACGCGCTGACCACCAAGGAAGTGGCCCGCAGGGCAGAGGTGCCGATTGGCACGTTCTACCAGTTCTTCCCCGACAAGCAGGGGCTCGTGCGGGCGCTCGCGCTGCGCAACCTCGACGCGTTCCTCGCCCGGCTCACCGCCCGGCTGGGCGCCGCCGGCGTCTCTGACTGGACCGACGCCGTCGACCTGGCGGTGGACGAGTTCGTGGCGATGAAGCGCACCACCCCGGGGTTCGCCATCGTCGACTTCGGCGAGGTGCTGCCGACCCCCGAGGGGCCACCGCTCAAGGGGACCAACCGCCTGCTGGACGCCGCGCTGGAGAACAACGTCATCGTCGCCGACCGGCTCCGCGCGCTCACCATCGAACTTCTGGGGGCGCCGACCGGCCCCGGTCTCGACCGCGCGCTGATCGTGGCCGTGGAGGCGGCCGACGCCGTGCTGAAGCTCGCCTTCCGGTCACATCCCGAGGGCGATCCCGACCTGATCGCCGAGTGCAGGCGGCTGGTCCGCCGCTACCTGGCCGACCACCTGCCCGAACTGTGAGGCGGCCCGCGCGGTGATCAGGCCAGGCGGTGATCAGGCCAGGGCGGGATCGTCGAGCCGGGCGCGCAGCGTCGAGCATCTCCTCGCCGACCTGCACGTGACCGCCTTCGGGGAGCCGCACGCCCGGCCGGGGGCGCAGGTGCCGCCCGCCTCGACGAAGCGGTCCAGGATCGCGAACGACGTCGCCTCGTCGACGGTCGTACCGAAGGGAATGGTCCCGAGTGCGATGTGTGTCATGCGGCACACCTTGCACGCTGGAGTGGGCTCCAGGTCAACACCCTTGACCTGGAGCCCACTCCAGGTGTCATGCTCGACGCCGTGAGCGTCTACACACCGGGACAGGCCGCCGAGGAGACAGGGTTCAGCCTGGACACCCTCCGTTACTACGAGCGCATCGGCCTCCTTGAGCCGGTCGAGCGGAACGCCGCCGGCCAGAGGCGGTTCAGCGACGAGGACCTCGGGTGGCTCGGCATGGTCAGGTGCCTGCGCGACACCGGGATGCCCATCGCCGAGATGCTGCGCTTCGCCAAGCTCGTCCGCAAGGGGGACGACACCATCAACGACCGCGTCACGCTGCTGGAGGCGCATGACCGCGAGGTCGAGGCGCAGATCGCCCAGCTCCGGGAGAAGCAGGCGGCCCTCCGGCGCAAGATCGGTTACTACCGCGACGTGCTGGCCCTCTCCGAGACGCCGTCCCCGTGCGAACGCGTCGAGGAACCCCAGCCGGGCTGATCGGCCCCGCGCCGAGGGCGCTCTCCCGCACCCATGGTCCCTCCGCCGGGTGGCGGGGGGCTGCGCGCTCATGGCCAAGGTGACGCTGATCCAGGCCCTCCGCTGCGAGGCCCGCCGGCGTTCGCGCTGTAGGCGCTGGCCTGGAGGTTGTAGAGGTCGGCGTAGATGCCGTCGTGGACCATGAGCTGGTCGTGGGTGCCCTGCTCCACCACCTCGCCGTGGTCGAGGACGTAGATGCGATCGGCGTAGCGCACGCTCGCCAGACGATGGGTGATGAGCAGGACGGTGCGGCCGTCGGCGTGCCTGCGGATGCGCTCGAACAGCGAGTGCTCGGCGCGGGCGTCCAGCGCGGCCGTCGGCTCGTCGCAGATCAGCAGCGGCGCGTCGCGGTAGAAGCCCCGGGCCACGGCGATGCGCTGCCACTGGCCGCCCGAGGGCTCGTGCCCGTCCTTGAAACGGCGGTCGAGCAGGGTGCGGTAGCCGTGCGGCAGCTCGGCGACCACCTGGTCGGCCCCCGCGACCTCGGCCGAGGAGATCAACGCCTCCTCGCCCTTCTCAAGGCCCATGGCGATGTTGTCCTTCGCCGTCAGCGGCCAGCGGGTGTGGTCTTGGGCGATGACGGCGATGTGCCGGCGGAGCTCCTCCTGGTCGACGTCCGCGATGTCGACGTCGTCCCACCGGACGTGCCCGCTCCCGGGGTCGTACAGCCCGGCGAGGATCTTCGACAGGGTGGTCTTGCCCGAGCCGTTCTCGCCCACGAGCGCGACCACCTCGCCCTTGTCGATGTGGATGGACACGTGGTCGAGGGCGGGCTCCTCCTTCCCCGGATAGTTGAAGGTCACATCGTCGACCGTGATCCGCTCGAAGGCCGAGGGCGCCCCGCGAGGCCGGGCCGGGCCCATGCGGTCGCGGGCCTGGGCGCAGAAGTCGAGGAAATCGGTGAAGTAGAGGCCCTCCTCGTACAGGTGGTTGGTGGCGTACATCAGGCTGGACAGGGAACTTTGACCCGACCGGATGGCGAGGACGGCGGTGCCCGCCACGGCCAGCGGGACCGCGCCGATCGCGAGCAGGACGCCGAGCGCGACGTAGACGACGGCGGTGCCGACGCCGCCGAGCGCCTCACCGACGATCCTCGCCAGGGTCTGCCGCCGGGCGAGGTCGACCACGACG
The DNA here is from genome assembly GCF_040649355.1 of Sphaerisporangium sp. NPDC049002. Lineage (NCBI taxonomy): Bacteria > Bacillati > Actinomycetota > Actinomycetes > Streptosporangiales > Streptosporangiaceae > Sphaerisporangium > Sphaerisporangium sp. NPDC049002. Next base: position 20,946 of record NZ_JBEZFH010000014.1, read on the forward strand.
TCCTGCTCGGCGCCCGCCACCGCGTCGTACAGCCGCATGAGGAAGCGCCGCATGGTGAACGAGCGGACCTCTGCCGCGGTCTCCCTGTCGGCCATGAGCTCGCTCAGGATCCACTTGCGCCGCCGGACCGGGATCAGGGAGAACATCGTGGTGTACCGCATGCGGGCCGCGCGGACGGCGGCCCAGGCGTCGGGGATGACGGCCAGCACGAGCAGGGGCAGCAGCACGGGATGCAGGATGCCGAGCACGCCGGCGGCGGCGCCGATGCCGATCAGCCCGGTGAGCAGGTCGATCGCCGAGTTGACCACGCTGTCGACCATGGAGACGCCGCGCATGCGGGCCCGCTGGAGCGAGTCGTGGAAGTCGGGGTCGTCGAAGCAGATCAGGTCGACGCGGCTGGTCAGGTCGTACAACTGCTTCTCGGCGATGCGGCCGACCTGTGGCTCCAGCCGGGACTGCGCCCACCCGGCCCCGGCCTGCAGGGTCGTGCGCAGGGTGGCGGCCACGCCGACGAGCAGCAGGCTGGGCAGCGCGGCCTTGACCCGGTCGGGAGTCGGGCCGGCGGAGAACAGGGCCTGCAGCACGCCCGTCGTGGCGAGCAGCCCGAAGGCGGTGAAGACGCCGCCCAGCAAGCTCAGGGAGATCGTCGCCACGGTGTCGCGCGGGCTCGCCTGCCAGGCCATGCGGACGGCGTGGCCGATGAGGGCGGGGAGCCTGCGCGCCACCGTGAGGAATCCAACGCCGGTCATCGTGACGATGTGGGCGTTCCAGTCGCTGAAGGTGACCTCGCCGAGATCGGCCGGCGCGTCATCGGCGGCGGAGGCGCCCGGTGGCGAGCCCTTGGGGGTGGAGTCGTCCGGGGAGGAGGTTTCCGGGGGGAGGTCGGCCATGCTCGCAGTGTGACCGGCGGCACCGACAGTTTAAAGCCGTCCTCGTAAAGGTGGGCATTTAAGTTGAAAGTGGCAATTACTTCGGTTGCTCCGCTTGTGCCCGGCGAAGCCGCTCATTACAGGGCTACCCGCGGCGAAAGGGCCTGGCCCAGTCGATCTTGCCGATCGAGGGCTCGGGAAGCTGCGCGGCAAGGCGCTCGGCCTCCTCGTGAAGGGCGGCGATGAGGAGGAGTTCGAGGCTCAGGTCTTCCAGGTCGGCGGTTTCCATCTGAGTCTCCCGACGTGAGGTGCCTTACCGGTCCGAAAGTCGTCCAGGAGGCCGGTGCTCGTGGAATCTTACCTTCCGTGACCGCGGATCGCAGCTTCAGCCTTTGTCGATCACTCTTCGTGCAGAACGGGCGGTCCGTAACGCTGATTTGAGGTGGAACATTTCCTCGGTCCCGGGACGGGCGGGGGAAGGAAAACGGGGGTTCGTTCTCGCGTCACCGTCGGTCTCCGTCGTTGCTCGTCCGATCTGCCCGCTGGAGCACACTTCACACGGGAACGTGCCAGGGCTCGTGTACGGCCCGCTCGGCGAGGCCGTCCATGCGGCGTGATCAGAGCAGAGTAGCCAATAAGATCACAAATACGGAAGGTCGAAAAACGAGAAAGTAGTTAACATTCTGTGGCCGCCGACCGGGATCGCGCCGCCGCCTTGACAGATCTGCTCCCGCGTAGACGAAGGGACTTGGGGCGCCTGGATGGGACAAAGTGCCCGGACGCATTCCCCGGCGACTTCAATCGCCCGCAGAAGTCTACAAAGAGTTCTGATTCTGTCGGCAGATTTGGCCGCCTCCACCAGGGGTGACGCGAATAGCGTCATCAGCCGAGCGCGCTCCGTTGTTTGATGGAACACTTACGCAATGGCCAGCCCCCCAGCCCCCCGAGGCGTATGACCGCCACCACCAACTTTCCGCCGGAGCCCACCAGTTTTGTGGGGCGACACTCCGATGTGGACGAGTTGGCGCACCTCCTCGCCGTGAGCCGCGTGGTGACGCTGTGCGGCGTCGGCGGCATCGGCAAGACCCGCCTCGCGCTGAGGGTCGGAGCCGAGGTGGCGTGGCGGTTCCCCGATGGCGTGCGGCTGGTGGAGCTCGCCGGCGCCGTCCAGCCGCACGAGATCGCCGCCTGTGTCGCCGTGGTGCTCCGCGTCTCGCCCAAGGGGTCGCAGCCGGTCGAGGACGCCCTGGTCGAGGCGATAGGCACCCGCCGCGTGCTCCTGGTCCTCGACGGGTGCGACTCCATGCCCGACGACTGCGCCCGGTTGTGCGGGCGGGTGCTGTCCGCCTGTCCCGAAGCCAGGATCCTCGCCACGAGCCGCCGGCCGCTCGGGCTCGCTCGCGAGACGGCCTGGCGGGTCCCCCCTCTGACGCTTCCCGAAGGCGGCGACGGCCGCTTTCCCGGTGACCTCGCGCCCTGTGAGGCCGTACGCCTCTTCTCCGACCGCGCGGCCGGGGCGTGGGCCGGGTACTCAAGGGTCCGTGACGGAGCCGCGGCCGTCGCGTCGCTGGTCCGCCGCCTCGGCGGCATCCCGCTCGCGATCGAGCTGGTGGCGGCCACGACCACGAAACTCGGCGTCGAAGAGGCGGTCGCGGGCATCAGCGGCCATTTCCGGGCGATGAGCCCGCCCGTCCGCGAGGGTTCGCTCTCGCGCGACCGCGTGCTGGCCGCCACCATCGACTGGAGCTACCACCTGCTCAGCGACCCCGAAAAGGCGCTGCTCCGGCGGGTCACCGTCTTCAGGGACGGATGGACGCCGCGCATGGCCGAGCGGGTCTGCGCGGGGGGCGGCCTCTGGATGGAGGACATGCCGGCGCACACGCGCGGCCTGATCTCCAGGTCGCTGGTGGTTCCCGGCGGCGAGATGGCGGGCGAGGCCCGCTACCGCCTGCTCCGCCCCATTCGTGACTACGCCGCCGAGCGGCTGAGCTCGGCAGGGGAGGAAGACCGCTTCCGGCGGCGTCACCGCGACTACGTCCACCAGGTCGCCGAGGAGTTCGACGCGGCGATCAGGCCGGGCCGCAAGGCGCCCTGGCCGGCGGATGAGCGCCTGTCGCGGCGGCTCGAAGGGTTGAGGCCCGACCTGGCAAGCGCCATCAGATGGTCGATCGAGACCGGCGACCCCGAGCCGGCGATCCGCCTGATCGTCAACCTGCGCTGGGTGGTGATCGGCGATGGGCCGTGCCAGTTCCAGGTCGGCGCGTGGCTGGAGCGCCTGCTCGCCACCGCCCCGCCGCACATGTCGGGCGCCCTGCGCGGGCGGGCTCTCGCCCTGCGAGGCACGCTCGCCCTGATGCAGGGGCGGCTGGACGAGGCGGGCGAGCACGCGGAGGCCGGGCTCGCGTCCTACCGCGCCGCCCAGGGGCCGGCGGGCGACGCGCTCGCCCTGATCCTGCTCGCCCTCCTCGACCAGCCGGTGGGGTCCGCCGAGCAGGGCGGCCCGGCGCGCCTGGCCGGGCCGGGCGCGCCGGTCGGCCTCGCCTCGCGGGGCCATGGGATGACGGTGGAGCAGGCGGTGGCGTACGCCCTGGAGATCACGGCCCAGGGCGATCGCCCTTCCGCGCCCGGCGCCCTTCCCCCCGCCACGCCCGGCGAGCCGCCCGCCTCCCTCGCCCCGGGAACCACCCTCACCGCGCGGGAGCAGGAGATCGCCCTGCTCATCGCCCAGGGGCTCAGCAACCGCGCGATCGCGGCCGAGCTGGTCATCAGCTCGGCGACCGTCGCCCGGCACGTGGCCAACATGCTGGCCAAGCTCGGCTTCTCCTCGCGCACCCAGGTGGCCGCCTGGATGGTCGAGTGGGGCGCCCACAGGTCGGGCGGGCGCGACTGACCGAAGGCCGGCGGGCGTGAGCCCTTACATAGGTGGGCGGGCTCCTGGTCACCTCCTGAATGCGCAGAGTGGACCATGGGCGAGGCCCGGTCTTCCGGCTTAAGTTGGTGGCCTGATCGGTCGGCGGCGGCCGTCCTCCGGTGACCCCGGGCAGGGGGCTCGTGGGAGCGGCGCGGACAGGCCGCCGGCCGGTCGCGCAGGAACGCCGCGTGTCCCGCGTGACGGGTGAGGTCACCTCGGAGGGGTGGAGACCGAGCCCGGGGGTGCGCGGCCCGCGAGCTCGGGTCACGGCGTCTCAGGACGCCGCCGGCCCGAGCTCGTCCCCGCGCGGCCCGTGGGTCGGTGATCGCCTCGCTGCGGCCGGGCTCCGGTCAGGGGGCATGTGTAGGGGTCCACGGCGCGGCTACACAGTTATCTACACACATTGGCGGATCCGGTAGAGACGCGGCAGCCCGTACCGTCGTCCAGATGACGCCCAGCACTTTCCCGGCGACCGCCACCGTGACCGGTGCCCTGCTCGGCAGGGCCGGCGAACGGGGTGACCGGCACGCCCTGGTCGACCTCGCCGGGGGAGCGGTCTACACCTACCAGCGGCTGGCGGCCACCGTGACGAGGGCGGCGGCCGGCCTGGTCAAGCGCGGAATGAAGGCGGGGCAGGTCTCCGGGGTCTACGTCCACACGGTGCCCGCGCAGATCATCGCCCTGCTCAGCGTGATCGCCGCCGGGGGAGTGGCCCTGCCCGTGAGCGTGAGCAGCGGCATCGCCGAGATGGCCGCGCTGTTCACCCACCACGACGTCCGCCTGCTGTTCACCACTCCCGAACTCGTGGAGGCGGCGGGCGAGGCGGCCGACACCTCGCGGGTACGGCAGATCGTGACGTTCGGCCCCACTCCGGACTCGGTCGACTTCGACGAACTGCTCGCCCTGGGCGACCTGCCCGAGCCGCAGCCGGTCCCCGCCACCGAGCCGGCCGTGGCGATGGCGCAAGGTGTGCTGAGCCACCGGGAGTTCCTCGCGGGCGTGCGCACGCTCGACCGTACGGCCGACCTCGTCGCGTCGGACGTCGTGCTGGTGGCCTGGCCGCTCGACGGCGGGTGCGACGTCCCCGTGCTGGTGAGCCTGGCTCTGATGCGCGGCGCGACGGTGGTCGCGGTCCCCGGCCTCACCCGCCCCCAGCTGCGGAGCATCGTCGACGACTTCGGAATCACACTCGCGGCCCTCGTCGACGGGGACCGCAAGGTGATCACCAGGCTTTGAGGATGGGGAGTTTTGCCCTATACGGAGACGTTATTTGCACACCCTTGACGATCTGCTGTGAGAAGTGGCTTGATTGCGTACTGACAACGTTGTCACCAACGGCCTGGTACACGGGGGCGGGCTTACGTGGACAGCCTCCATCGAACCTTGAAGGGACCAAAGAATGCGACGACGGTGGATGTCGGCCGTCGCGGTCACCGTGGCGGGCGTTCTCTCCCTCTCCGCCTGTGGCGGTGGTGGTGGCGCGAGCGACACCGGCGGCGGGCAGACGGCGAGGAAGCAGGTCGAGGTCTTTTCCTGGTGGACGGGCCCCGGCGAGGCCGACGGCCTGAAGGCCATGCGGGAGATCTTCGAGAAGCAGAACCCCAACCTGACGTTCTTCGACGCCGCCGTCGCGGGTGGCTCGGGTGACAAGGCGCGGGCGCTGCTCTCCAGCAAGCTCCAGGCCAACCAGCCGCCGGACACCTTCCAGGGGCACGCGGGCGCCGAGCTGCAGGGTTACATCAAGGGCGGCAAGCTCGAACCGCTGAACTCCCTCTACGACGAGCTCAAGCTCAAGGACGTCTTCCCGCAGCAACTGGTCGACCAGATCACCTACGAGGGCAACGTCTACTCGGTGCCGGTGAACATCCACCGCTCCAACGTCCTGTGGTTCAACCCGGGGGTCCTGAAGCACGCGGGCGTGGACGGGGCGCCGAAGACGATCGAGGAGTTCATCACCGACCTCCAGGCCGTCAAGAAGGCCGGGAAGATCCCGCTGTCGATCGGCTCGGAGTGGACGGCCGTCCACCTGCTGGAGAGCGTGCTGCTCGGCTCCCTCGGCACCGACGCCTACAACGCGCTGTGGGTCAAGGGCGCGGACTGGTCGGGCCCCGCCGTCACCAAGGCGCTCAACGACTTCGGCACGATCATGTCGTTCACCGGCGCTCCGCAGGACGACTGGCAGCCCGCCGCCAAGCAGGTCGCCGACGGCGCCGCCGCCTTCAACATCATGGGCGACTGGGCGTACGGCTACTTTCACAACCCCCCGGACGGCGGCCTCGGCAAGACGTCCAAGCAGGACTTCGACTGGGCGGCGTCGCCGGGCACCGACGGCACCTTCCTGTGGCTGTCCGACAGCTTCACCCTCCCGAAGGGCGCTCCGAACAAGGAGGGCGCGCTCGCGTGGCTCAAGGTCGCCGCGAGCAAGGAGGGCCAGGACGCCTTCAACCCCAAGAAGGGCTCCATCCCGGCTCGCAAGGACGCAGACAAGGCCCTCTACAAGGACTACCTGGAGTGGGACCTCGGCCAGTGGGCGAACGACAAGCTGGCGGGTTCGATCCAGCACGGCGTGGTCGCCAACGACGCCTGGAAGACGGCCATCACCGAGGCGGTCGGCCTGTTCCTGCAGAGCAAGGACCCGGTCAAGCTGCAGGCGGCGCTGGTCGAGGCCGCCAAGGCCAACAATCAGTGAGCTGATCTCGTAGCGGCCCGCGCCCGCGCGTGGCGGGCGCGGGCCTTCACTGGGGGTATGTGTGTCCCGCGTCAAGAGATGGCTGCCAGGGCTGCTCCTGGTGACGCCGTCGATCATCGCGATAGCGGTCTTCGTGTACGGAATGCTCGGCTGGAACTTCAAGCTGGCCATGACCGACCAGCACGACGAGATCTCCGAGGGGAAGTTCGTGGGCCTCACGAACTTCGTCTCCATCTGGGACCAGGAGCGCTGGGGCATCTCGGTCCGGCACGCGGTCGTCTTCACGCTGGTCTTCGTGGGTGGCGCGCTGGTCCTCGGCTGGCTCCTCGCCTTCCTCATGGAGAAGGGGATCAGGGGTGAGGGCGGCTTCCGGGCCATCTACCTGTTCCCCATGGCCATCTCCTTCGTCGCGACCGGAGTCGTGTGGCGCTGGCTGATGAACAGCGGGCAGGACGCCCAGGCGGTCGGGCTGAACCGGCTCTTCGACGGGCTCGGCCTCGGGTTCCTGCAGAACGAGTGGTACCGGGGCCAGGACTGGGGGATGGCCGCGATGGCCATCCCAGCGATCTGGCAGATGTCGGGATATGTCATGGCGCTGTACCTGGCCGGGTTCCGCGGCGTACCCGAGGAGCTGCGCGAGGCCGCGCGGGTGGACGGCTGCAAGGAGTGGCAGGTCTACCGGCACATCGTCTTCCCGTCCCTGCGGCCGGTCACCCTGTCCGCGCTGATCATCCTCGGGCACATCTCGCTCAAGGTCTTCGACCTGATCGTCTCGGTGTCCGGCAAGCAGATCATTACCGACGTGCCCGCCGTCTTCATGTGGGTCGCCGTGTTCGACGCCCACGACCCGGCGAAGGGCGCGACGATCGCCGCGTACATCGTGCTGACGGTCGCCGTCTTCGTGGTGCCGTACCTGGTCTGGAACGCCCGTAGGGAGAAGCGATCATGACCACGGCCGTCGAGGCCACGCCCAGGGCCGGGCACGAGGCTTCGCCCGTCGCCCGGCAGGCGCGCTGGCCGGTCTACGTGCGGTTTGTGCTGCTGATCGGCTTCGTCCTGGTCTTCCTGATCCCCATCTACGTGCTGCTGGTCACCAGCTTCAAGCCGCTGACCGAGGCGGACCCGAGCCAGGCCTGGAGCCTGCCGAAGATCTGGACGACCGAGGCCTGGCAGGTGGCGTGGGACAAGCTGAGGCCGGGCATCGCCAACAGCTTCCTGCTGGCGATCCCGGGGTCGATCATCTCGGCCGCGCTGGGCGCGATGAACGGGTTCGTCCTGTCCAAGTGGCGCTTCCCCGGTGCCGACCTGGTGTTCACGCTGTTCCTGTTCGGCATGTTCATCCCGTACCAGGGGGTGATGATCCCGCTCGTCCAGCTCATGGTGGACCTCGGCGTGTACGGGGGCATCCCCGGGCTGATCCTCGCCCACGTGGTCTACGGCATCCCGATCTGCACGCTGATCTTCCGCAACTACTACGTCACGATCCCCGACGAGCTGATGGAAGCGGCCCGGGTCGACGGCGCGGGGATGCTGCGGAGCTTCTGGTCGATCGTGATCCCGGTCTCCGGGCCCGCGTTCGCCGTCGTGATCATCTGGCAGTTCACCTCGATGTGGAACGACTTCCTGTTCGCGGTGTTCCTGACCGGCCCGACGTCGTGGCCGACGACCGTGATGCTCAACAACATCGCCGGCGCGCAGACCGTCCCGTACAGCCAGCAGATGGCCGCGGCGATCCTCGCCTCGATCCCGACCATGGTCGTCTACGTGCTGCTCGGACGGTTCTTCATGCGCGGCCTCATGGCGGGCGCGCTGAAGGGCTGACGCTCTTGTAGGGGCTGAGGGGCTGAGGGGCTGAGGGGCTGCCGCGCCGATCGCCGGACGACCGGTCAGCCGCCGTCGACCAGGGCGTCCCCGAGTGGCGTCCGGTGGTAGAGGACCGACCGGCCCACCCGGGTGCCGGTGATCAGCCCGGCCTCGCGCAGCGCGGCCACGTGGTCGCCGGTCCCGCCGACGCTCAGCTCCAGCAGCGCGGCGAGCTGGGTCGTGGTGGCCGGGGTCCGCAGCAGGATCGTCGCCCGCGTCTTCCCGATGAGCCGCGCGAGGCCCTTCGAGGGCCTGTCGTCCACGGCGATCCCCCGGGCGGGGTAGACGATCGCGTACGGCCACGCGTCCTCCAGGTAGACCCCCACTTTGCTCGGGTAGAAGACGCTCGGCACGAGGAGCAGCCCCCGGCCGCCGAGCCGGTGCGTCTCGCTCTCCCCTGACCCGGTCATGCGCACCTGGACATGACCTGACCCGCCGTCCGAACGCCAGCGGACCTGGGGGCTGAGGTCGTCGAGCGCCGCCGCCCACCCGTAGGTCGCGAGGCGTCCCGCGCGCCGCACGAGGTCGCGTTCGAGGATCGCGTGGAAGCGCGGCCAGTCAGGCTCGACGGTCTCCTTCCAGACGGCCTCCAGCACGTCCGCGAACACCTGGACCACGTCTGGCCGGTCGAGGACGGCCATGACCTCCGGAGGCGGTGCCTGCCTGCCGCGCAGGTTCCTGGCGATCTCGTCACGGGCCTGCGCGAGGGGCGTGGCGCGCATCGCCGTCAGCTCGTCCGCGAACGCGACGTTCACCCCGGAGGGGGGCGGGGCGATGAAGTCCGCGTTGTAGTCGCCAAGCCGGAACAGCGCCACAAGGGCCGCGAGACCGGGCATCTCCCGGAGCAGCCGTCCGTACCCCCGCCGCCTCCGCTCGGCCCACGGCCGGTGGACGCCTGCCTCCTGCATCCCCGACAGGATCCACAGGGCGTGCAGGGTTTCGATCAGCGGCGAGATGGCGAACCGGCTGGCCACGACATCCTGCGGGCTGACCTCGATGCGGATCAGCCGTGGCATGCGCTCACCTTTCGTCTATTTCCGAAAGCTTAGCCAGGCCCCCGGCCCCTCGCGCAGCATCGTCCCCGGAAGGGGGAGGTGGCCGTTGAGCGAGGGATCTGAGCGTCAGGCGAGGTTCGGTGAGGTGTTCGCCGTCCGGGAGTTCCGCGTGCTATTCGGCAGCTTCACGCTGCTGGTGGCGGGCGACACGGTGAAGATGCTCGCCTTCTCCGTGCTCGTGTACGGGCGCACGGGCTCGGCGGGACTGTCCGCGCTGGCCTATATGAGCGGTTTCCTGCCGTACGTCATCGGTGGGACCTTCCTGCTCTCGCTCGCCGACCGCCTGCGCCCCCGGCGATTGATGATCGCGGGCGAGCTCGCCCGCGCCGCCGTCTGCCTCGCCCTGGGGTTCGCGGGGCTGCCGGTCTGGGCGATGCTGCTCCTCGTCGTGGCCACCGGGGCGCTGAGCCCGGTCTTCGGGGCCGCGCGCACCGCGACGCTACCCGAACTGCTGCCGGGCGACGCGTTCGTCCTCGGCAGGTCCGTCCTGACGGTCACCTCGGCGGGGGCGCAGATCGGCGGCCTCGCGGTGGGCGGCGCCGTCCTCACGGTCGCCGGGCCGGGAGGAGCGCTGCTGATCACCGCGGCCCTGTCCGCCGCGGGCGCGCTCGTCCTGCGGCTCGGCCTGCCCGACCGCCCCGCGCGAGCGTCCCTGGTACGCGACGCCGGCCCGTCCGGAGCGCAGGCGCCGCGTGATCGCGTGTCGGCCAGGGAAGTCGTGCGGGCGAGGAACCCCGTGCGGGCGACGCTGCGGGTCAACCGGCTGCTCCTCGCCGACGGACGCGTCCGAGGGCTGCTGCTCGCGACGTGGGTGCCGATGATGTTCGTGGCCGGCGCCGAGGCCGTCGTGGTGCCCTACCTCAGCGAGCGCGGGGCGCCGTCCCAGGCCGGACTGGTCCTGGCCGCGTTCGCGGCGGGGATGGCGGTCGGGGACTTCGTCGTGGGCCGGTTCGCCGCCCCCGCGCGGCGCGAACGCCTGTCCTTCCCGCTCGCGCTGGCGGCCGGGGCGCCGATGATCGGGTTCGCCGTACGGCCCGGCCTTGCCTGGTGCCTCGCGCTCGCCGTGCTGACGGGGCTCTGCCTCGCATACAACCTCGGCCTTCAGCGCAGGTTCGTCGACTCCGTGCCCGAGGACGTGCGCGGCCAGGCGTTCGGCCTGCTGACCTCGGGACAGATGACGAGCCAGGGGACGGGGGCCGCGCTGGCCGGGCTGCTCGCCGAGATGGTCCCCGCGCACCTCGCCATCGCACTGACCGGAGTGGGCGGCGTCCTCGGCGCCCTCGCCCTCGTACGGCATCTGCGCCCGGAACGCCACCCCACCCATCCGGAGCCTCCCCACGCGCGGCCGGATTCCCTCCAGGCGGGCGCGGCTTCCGCCCCCTAGAGCAGCGGTGGGGCGGAGCCGGACCGGGCCAAGTGGGTCACACCAGCAGCAGGGTCTTTCCGATGACCTCGCGGGACTCGATCGCGGCGTGCGCGTCGGAGGCCCGGTCGAGGGGGAAGGTCTGGCCGATGACCGGCTTGACCCGCCCCGCGGCCGCCTCCGACAGCGCGCGCTCGGCCAGCCGCTTGTGCTCGCCGGGGGCGAACTGGACGTGCTGGATTCCGCGCAGGGTGATCTCGCGCCGCCGCGCCTCTTCGGGGTCGACCGGGCTGAAGCCGCCGCTGGGCGCGCCGTGCGCGGAGAACCGGCCCACACGCGCCGTGATCTCGAACGCGGCCAGGCCGGACTCGCCTCCGGCGCCGTCGAAGACCACGTCGGGACCCGCGCCACCGGTCGCCTCCCGCACCCGCTCGGCCCAGCCCGGTTCGGTGTAGTCGACCGCGATCTCGGCGCCCAGCTCACGGGCCAGGTCGAGCTTCCGCACACCGCGCGCGGCGGCGGCGACCCGCGCGCCGGCCGCGTGCGCGAGCTGGACGAGCAGGATCCCCATGCCGCCGGCCGCCGCCGTGACCAGCACCCACTCGCCCGGCTCGACCTCCGCGCTCTCGAACACGCCAAGGCCCGTCACCCCGTCGTGAAGCAGCCCGGCCGCCTCCGCCAGGCCCAGTCCCTCGGGCACCGGGATCAGCGCCTCCTCCGACACCACCGCCTGCTCGGCGTAGCCTCCGCCACCGCCCGTGCTCGCCACGACGCTGCGGCCGACCCAGCTTCCATCCACCCCCTCGCCGACGCTCAGCACCTGCCCGCCGACCGCGCCGCCCGGTACGTACGGCGGCTCATCGGGGAAGAAATCCCGTCCCCAGCCCATGCGGATCTGCGTCTCGACGAACAGGGTGTCGGCGACCGAGACGTCGATCACGACCTGTCCCGGCCCGGCGACCGGATCCGGCACCTCGACCGTCTCCAGAACCTCGGGCCCTCCGAAACGCGTCACCTGTGCCACCCGCATGCCACTCTCCTTGTACGACGATGACCGATCTCGTGGAGATCAGTCTTGAACCTCAACCAACGTTGAGGTCAAGTCGGCATGTCCTGACGAGCGTGCGGCGCGGAGACGACGAACCGCGCGAGCCGCGGCCGTCCGTCCGTCCGTCCGGCAGGAGGGTAGGTGGGTCCGGGAGGTCGGTTCACCTGGACCGGAGCCACTCGTCGGCCTTTCGGGGCGAGGCGAACCGTATGACCTGGAGCGGTTCGAAGCGGGGGTCGCGGGCGCGTCGCCCGATCTCCGCACGGCGGGCGGCGTGCTGGGACCACGCCCACCTCGCGGGATGCTCACGGCTGAGCCAGTCGGACCACGTTTCGACGTTCCCGCCGAAGATCCGCTCACGGCGCAGCGTCCGGAGCAACGACCGGCGCAGGATGCGAGGCATGATCACGGCTCGCGAATAGTCGAGCCAGACCACGGTGTCGGCACGCGTCCACAGCAGATCGCGGACCTCGGGGTACCCGAAGGAGTCGAAGACCCAGCCGGGGGTGGAAGCGATCTTCGCGATCTGCTGGTGAAAGTCGGGATTTGTCGCCCAGTCGGGACCGGCGAAGTGAAGGGAGTCCATCTCGTGGAACGGCAGCCGAAGCCGTGCCGACAGGGCCCGCGCCATGGTGGTCTTCCCTGCCCCGCTGATGCCCGCCACAAGAATCCGTTCCACCTGTGAAGGCTACGGAACGAGCGGCCGGGGCCGCGAACGTCTGACACCGTGATCGTTCTGTTTCGCTCCCTGCCCGTCGGTTCGTAGGTGATCACACTTTGACCTCGCACCAGACGGCCCGGCCGGTCCCGTCCTCGTCGACCCCCCAGCACTGGGAGAGCTCCTCGACGAGGAACAGACCGCGACCGCCCTCGCCGCAGAGGTCACCCGAGACGCGCGGCCGGGAGCCGGAACCGGCGTCCCTCACGATCACCCGGATGGCCTGATCGCATTCCAGCAGCGTGACGCTCACCGGCCCGCCGTCTCGCGAGTCCGAGTGCAGCACGGCATTGGTCGTCAACTCCGAAACCAGGAGCGTCACGTCGTCCAGGGCGGGGTGCCCCATGCCCAGCGTCCCCCGCACGAACGCCCGCACCCCCGCCACCGAGGACTCCGCCCCGACCAGCTCCAACGACCCCAATAGATTGTCCGTCGCCATTTCGTCCTCGTCTCGTCGTCACCGGAGGGGTGACACGCAAGATCACTTTGAGGGTGCTATCGACCCGCAGGGTGTTGCCCACTAAAGAGGGCTTGGTCTCCCCAGCTTGACCAATTTCCACTACGCTTTGGAGTTGATTGGTAACACGCCGAACACACTCTTTGGTGCGGGGTCGTGCCATGTCGCTCATGGGTTACAGGGAGGGTGCGTGCCTCAGCCGGTCGAGCTGAATCCAGAGGTCTCACCACTGGCCAAGTTCGGATTCGAGCTGCGCTGCCATCGCATGGCAGCCAGGCTTACGCAACGCCAGTTAGCGAAGAGGATCCTATTTTCGACAAGTATGGTCGGCATGGTCGAGCGTGCGGCTCGCAAGCCGGAAAGGGCCTTCGCTGAGCGCTGTGATCAGGTTTTCGGCCTTGACGGCACTCTCACGGAGCTTTGGGCCATGGTGGACCGAGAAAGGCAATGGGCTCCGTGGTGGTTCCGCGAGTGGCTTGAGGTCGAGCAAGAGGCGACCGTACTGCGGAGCTGGGACCCCTTGTTGATTCCCGGTATTCTCCAGACCGATGCCTATGCGCGTCGGGTTCTCTCGGGAGAGCCGGGCACCACACCGGAACAGGTGGAACAGCGGCTCGCGGCGCGCACTCGGCGAAAGGCGATCCTCTCCCGGGACAAGCCGCCGCTGATCTGGGCGGTGATCGACGAAGGGGTTCTGCACCGGTCGGTCGGCAGTTCACAGATCATGCAGGACCAGCTCGGATACCTTGCGGAAGTAGCACAGCACCCGCATCTGAAGATCCAGGTTGTGCCTTTCACCGCCTTTTCTACCTGTGGGCTGATGAGCCCCTTCACGGTTGCGGAACTCCCAGGATCCAGGACTATCGTGCATGTGGAGTCCTCAGCGCAGGGTCAGATCTCAGGCAGTCCGGACGTCGTTGAGATGATCATCAATAGGTACGATGCCATCCGCGCTGATGCCCACCCGAAGCACGTATCTCTCAACCTGGTCCAGGAGGCGATCGGAAAATGGATTTGAGCGGTGCAGTGTGGCGAAAGTCTTCTCGATCCGGGTCGAGCGGCGGGCAGTGCGTGGAAGTGGCGACGAACCTTCCTGGGGTGGTGGGGGTGCGGGACAGCAAAGACCCGGGTGGTCCCTCGGTCATCGTCACTTCCGATGGGTGGCGCACTTTCCTCGGCGGAGTGAAGGAGGCCATGGAGTGACCAACCTGGGTGATGCGATCTGGCGGAAGTCTTCTCGATCAGGGTCTAATGGGGCGGCCTGCGTGGAAGTGGCGATGAATCTCTCTGGGGTTGTCGCGGTGAGGGATAGTAAGGATTCGCCTGGGCCGGTGTTGCTGGTCGCCTCTGAGGAGTGGCGGGCGTTCGTCGGCGGGCTGAAGATCTCGGAGTAGCTGGAATCCGGCGGGACGGTGGCCGGGTGCTGTGGGACCTTCGACGTCTTATCGTTGCAGCAGGCAGGAAGGCAGCGATCACGGGTTGGAGTCGACGGTGCACATCGCCGAGTTCGAAGTCGCAGGCGTGCGCGGCTTCTCTGGTCCGCGCGCGGCGAATCTGCGGCTGACCAGGCCAGACGGCAGCCACGCGGGTTGGACCGTCCTCGCTGGGCGCAACGGCTCCGGCAAGACCACACTGCTGCGCGCCCTCGCCCTCGCCCTTGCCGGGCCTTCGGTGGCCCGGAGCCTCGTGCCGGCCTTCGACGGCTGGATCTCCCACCAGGCCACCCAAGGCACATCCCAGGTGCAGATGGTCTTCGATGCGGAGACGGACAGGCTCACGGGCCGTACGCGGCGCCGTCCGCCCGGTACCAGGCTCTCCGCGAGCCTGACCTGGAGCCGCGAGCTCATCGATGAGTCAGGGCACTACGGGACCCAGCCGACCATGCGGGCATATGGAGCCACTGCCCTTCGCGGTCCGTGGGCGGACAATCCGCAAGGGTGGTTCTTCGCCGGGTACGGGCCCTTCCGTCGTCTGGTGGGTGGCTCGTCCGACACGCAGCGACTCATGGTGAGCAGCGGCCCCGTGTCGCGCCTGGCGAGTTTGTTCCACGAGGACGCTTCCCTGGCCGAGAGCGTGAGCTGGCTCGTCGACCTGCACCTACGCCGGCTGGAGCAGCGCGAGGGAGCCGCCGACCTTCTGAACTTCGTCACCGGCCTGCTCAACGACGGACTGCTGCCGGATGGTTTCCAGATCGACCGGGTCGACAGTGAGGGACTGTGGGCCAGGAGAGGCGGGGAGCTCATCTCTCTTCGTGAGATGAGCGACGGGTACAGGACCGTCACAGCACTGGTGCTTGATCTGACCCGTCAGCTCCACCAGGTTTTCGGCACCGAAATGACCACCGCGCTCTCCGGCACGTACGTTGTCCCGCTGCCGGGAGTGGTTCTCATCGACGAGATCGACGTCCACCTGCATGTCAGCTGGCAGAAGAAGATCGGTGAGTGGCTCAAGGAGCATTTCCCGGCCATCCAGTTCATCGTGACCACACACAGCCCCTACATCTGCCAGAGTGCCGATCCCGGAGGTCTGATCCGGCTTCCCGGGGTGGACGAACATGTGCCTCCCCGCGTCGTCGACGACGACCTGTACGAGCGCGTGGTCTACGGCAGTGGAGACGACGCGCTGCTGACCGACCTGTTCGGCATGGATTCGCCCTACTCGAACCACGCCGAGGACATGCGGCGAAGGCTCACCGAGTTGGAACGGGCCGTCCTCCGGGGGACGGCTTCTCCCGCGGAAGCGCAGGAGTACGAGCGCCTGCGGGACACCCTCACCAGCTCGCTCGCCGCGCGCGTCGACGAGGTCGCCGCGAGGATCGCCTGACACCATGATCCGTGTCTATCGAGTCGTCCTCAGTGACGAGCTGAGTGCGCGGCTACGTGAGCATACGAGCAAGCTCCGCGAGGAGAACGCCGGTCTCTCCAGGGCTCGCACCATGTGGAAGAACGCCAGGGCCGTCCGGTCGGGGTTGGCGGACCACCTCGACAGCATGGCGACCGGAATCAGGCGGTGCATGTACTGCGGAGACGGCTTCGGGACCGACATCGACCACTTCGAACCCCTGGCCGATGCCCCTCTGCGCGCCTTCGACTGGCCGAACCACCTCCTCGCCTGCTCCCATTGCAACAGCCACCACAAGCGGGAGTGCTTTCCGCTCGACGAGGACGGATCGCCCCTTCTCGTGGATCCGTCGGCCGAGGACCCGTACGAACACCTTGAGCTGGCACTGAACACCGGCGTCTACCGATCGCTGACTCCCAGGGGCGCGGCGACGATCGACGTCTTCGGGTTGAACCGGGGTGCTCTGCAGCGTGGTCGTGCCGCCGCCTTCATACGAACGGTGTCGATGCTCAGGGACCGCGCACGTCTCATTCAGACTTCGGACGCCAAGGAGGAGGCGGCGGAAATAGCCGACTCCCTCCGTGAGCAGCCTTTCGCCGATGTGCTTTACGCGATGCTGTGCTACCGGAGCCTGCCGGGGGCCGAGACGGTGCTGCGGGGACGCGAGGTGGTCGAGGCGCTCGACGATCCGGCGCTTCATTTCTGGTCGTAAGGCCGCTGTTCGCTGATCAGGTGGTCGGGGGGAGTTCGCCGGAGCCTCGGGGGATGAGGTGGGTGGGAAGCTGGACGCGTTCGGCGGGGCCGTTGTCGCCGGCCAGGCGGCGGAAGAGAAGCTCGGCGGCCGTGCGGCCGAGGCCCGCGGGATCCTGCGCGATCACGGTGACGGGCGGGGTGAGAAGGTCGGCCAGCTCGAAGTCGTCGAAGCCCACGACCGCGATCCGCGACGGCGACCTGCCGCCGAGACCCCCGGTGCCGAGGGCTTCCAGGGCCCGCAGGGTCGCGACGGTGGTGCGGCCGTTGCCGGTGAACAGGGCCGTGGGCGGGTCGCCCCGCTCCATCATGCGCGCGAGGTCGGCGTGGACGCGCCTCTGGTCGGGGGCGCCCATGACGACCAGCGACCCGTCGTACGGCAGGCCGGCCGTCTCCAGGGCCTGCCGGTAGCCGCGCAGGCGCTCCCCGGCGGTGAAGATGCGGGCGCTGTCGCCGAGGAACCCGATGCGCCGGTGGCCGCAGGCGATGAGGTGCGCCACCCCCGATCGGGCGCCGCCGGCGTTGTCGCACAGCACGGTGTCGACGTCGAGCCCGGGACCGGCGGGGCGGTCGGCGAAGACGGCGCGGATGCCGGCGCTCAGCTCGGGGGCGAGGTAGCCGTGGTCCGAGCCGGCGGGCACGATGACCAGCCCGTCCACCCGGCGGGCGCAGAAGGCCAGGACCAGCTCGCGCTCACGCTCGGGATCCTCCCCCGACGAGCCGGTGAAGACCAGTGAGCCGTTGCGGATCGCGACGTCCTCGACCGCGCGGCTCAGCCCGGAGTAGAACGGGTCGGAGACGTCCTCGATGATGAGCCCGATGCTCGCCGTGCGCCCCCGGCGAAGGACACGGGCGCCGTCGTTGCGGCGGTAGCCGAGCAGCTCGATGGCCTGCCGGACCCGCGCGGCGGTCGCCGCGTTGACCCCCGGCTCGTCGTTGACCACGCGGGAGACGGTCTTGAGCGCGACCCCGGCCGTCGCGGCGACATCGTTCATCGTCGGCCGCCCGCGTCTGGTCTCTGCCACGGTCCGCATCATCCCGCATTTCAACGGGGTGTGACAACGTTGTCACCCAATCGGCCCGCCGGGCGGGGGCGGCCGTACGGCGCGGCGCCACAGAGGCGCGGCGCCACAGAGGTACGGAACCCCAGAGGACGGTGGCGGCACAGCACCACGGATTTGAGCCCAAGGTATCCGTTGTGATGGCCACCGATAGGCTCCGGGGCCTATGACCGGTTCGACCACCGACCCCGAGCCCGGATCGGGGTCCGCGCCCCGCCCCACCCCCACCAGGGCATCCGCCCCTGGAGGGCTCGGCCGGGCACGGGTGCTGCTGATAGCGGGTTTCGTGCTGGCCTCGCTGAACCTGCGGCCCGCCATCGCCGGGGTGTCGCCGCTGCTGAGCGAGATCATGGACGACCTCTCGCTGACCCCCGCGGCGGGCGGGGCGATCACCACGGTCATGGTGGTCTGCCTCGGCCTGCAGGCCCCGATCGCGCCCGCACTGGCCACGCGCCTCGGGCTCGACCGCACGCTGCTGATAGGGCTGCTCGTCCTCGCCACCGGCGTCGTCCTGCGCGGGATGGGCGGCCTGACCGCCCTGTACGCCGGGTCGGCCGTCGCCGGCACGGCTATCGCGATCATGAACGTGGTCATGCCCGGTGTGGTGAAACAGCACTTTCCCCACCGTGTCGGGCTGTTCACCGGCATCTACGTGTCGGGGCTGGTGACGGGCGCGGCCACGGCGTCGGCGGTCATGGTGCCCATCGAGGAGCGGTACGGCTGGCGCACGGCGGCCGGATCCGTCGCCGTCCTCGCGCTGGCGGCGGCCGTGCTGTGGGCGCCGCAGGCGGTGAGACGGTACCGCCGCGACCGGGACGGCGGCGGGCACAGGCCGTACGCCGTGCTGCTGCGCAGGCGCGTGACCTGGTACGTCATGGCGTTCATGGGCCTTCAGTCGCTGACCTTCTACATCATGCTCGCCTGGCTGCCGACGATCTTCCGCGACGCCGGGCTCCCCGCGGACCAGGCCGGCTACCTGCTGGCGCTCACCAACCTCGCCCAGATCGCCGCCACGCTCATGGTGCCGGTACACGCGGGTCGCGTCCCGTCGCAGGTGCCGCACATCGTGGTGGCCGCGCTGCTGACCGTCGCCGGGTACCTCGGCGTGGTGTTCGCCCCGGCGACGCTGCCGTGGCTGTGGATGATCGTGCTCGGGGTCGGCCAGGGCGCCTCGATCGCGCTCGCCCTGCTCATCATCGCCCTGCGGGCGCCCGACCCCGCCTCGGTCACCGCGTTGTCGGCGGTCGCGCAGTCGTCCGGCTACCTGCTCGCCGCCCTCGGCCCCTTCCTCATCGGGCTGCTCCACCAGCTCGCGGGCGGCTGGACGCTGCCGCTGGTGACGGGCCTGCTCATCTGCGGCGTCCAGCTGGCCTTCGGCGTCCTCGCCGGGCGCCCCGCATCCGAGCCGGTCAGGGGTTCGTGGGGGTGAGGTCCGCGCCGATCCTGACGGCGGGGTTGAGGCTGTTGTCCACGACGACCATCTCGTACGGCCACCGCCCGATCCCTTCCTTCCACTGGACCCCCACGGGCTGCTGGAGGGCGACGCCCGGAACCGGCCCCCGGGTGAAGTCGAGCACCCCCGAGATCCCCGAGTAGTTCAGTTCCTGAAGCGCGGTCGCGACCGCCTTCCTGTCACGCGGGGTGTCGACCGAGGTGAAGGCCTTCTCGGCGATCTCGAACAGCGAGTAGACCGACCCCAGGGTCTGCAGCCACTGCCTGCCGCTGGCGGACTGGTAGGACTCCGCGAGCTGCTTGGCGGTCTCCCCGTCGAGCGAGGAGGCGTAGGGCATGTACGGGCCCCACCACGAGTCGGTCGCGATGTTGCTGACCAGGCTGCCGAGCGGGACGGTGTCCGCGGGGAACAGCAGGACCTTGGCCACGGTGGCGAGCTTCGGCCGGAACCCCCGCAGGGCGGCCTGCTTCCACATGGCGGTGAAGTCGGGCGGGAGCGGGGCGTTGATGAAGATCTCGCACTGCTCGCGCTTGAACGTGGAGATCATCGAGCCGAAGGCGGTCGTCCCGTCGCGGTAGGCGCCGCCGTCGACCCAGGTGTACCCGGCGTTGTCCAGGATCGGCGGGTACGCGGCGCGGAAGGCGTTGCCGTCAGGGTCGTCCGGGAACATACCGCCCACCACCTTGTTGGTGGAGATCCTGTCCCACATCGGGACGAAGCATCCGCCGAACTGGTCGACCCCGGAGAAGAACATGGTCGTGTACGTGAACGGCTTGGGGTTTCGGGGATCGGCCTGCCGGGAGAAGTACCACGCCTCCCAGGGGACCACGGTCGAGACGCAGGGGATCCCCTGGGCCTCGCATACCGTCGCAACGGGGTTCGTCGTCTCGGGTGTGGAGCTGGCGAGGATCATGTCGGCGTGGTGCCGCGAGATCAGCTCGCGAGCGGCCTGGGACGCCCGGCCCGGGTCCGAGTGGGTGTCCTTGACCACGATCTCCACCTCGTAGGTCTTCCCGCCGACCGTGAAGCCCTTGGCGTACGCGGCGGTGGCGCGCACGCGGTCGACGACGAAGCCGTCACCGGAGGCGAAGCCGGCCAGCGGTCCCGTACGGGGGCTGACGAACCCGATCACGATCTTGTCGCCGGGCCCGGCGCCCAGGCCGTTGACCGAGCCGCACGCGGTCGCGCCGGCGGCGAGGGCTCCGAGGCCCACGCCCTTCAGGAGGGTGCGGCGGAGGAGGGACGGTCCGTTCACGAGAGACTCCTCATGAGGTGTCTGATGTGCTGCCCGACGGGAAGAGCGACCGGCCGCGAGGCCGGGAAGCCTCGGAGGTCGCGAAAGCATGAAACGACGCCGACGCATGACTGATCGTTTTATGTGCAGATGATTGCGGATAAGTGGTGACGGCCGCTGGTGATCGCCGATACTCGTGGCCATCGATGCCGCCAGGCGGCGGCAGGCCGGGAGTCCCCTGCGTGTCGACCGGGGAATGAGCCCCTGACCAGGCCTAACATCGACCGGTGATCGTCTTTGCGTGGGTCGTGGCCGCTGTCGTGTCCCTGCTGCCGGGGGTCACGGCCCCCGGCCCGCACCCGTACGTGGGAGCGACCGCGGTCTCCGGCGCGCACACCAGCGGGCTCGGTCCTCGCCCGATCGTCATCGGGCACCGCGGCGCCTGCGCCTACCGGCCGGAGCACACCCTGCTCTCGTACGAGACCGCCATCCGGATGGGCGCCGACTTCATCG
Organism: Sphaerisporangium sp. NPDC049002; assembly: GCF_040649355.1. NCBI lineage: Bacteria > Bacillati > Actinomycetota > Actinomycetes > Streptosporangiales > Streptosporangiaceae > Sphaerisporangium > Sphaerisporangium sp. NPDC049002. Next base: position 41,771 of record NZ_JBEZFH010000014.1, read on the forward strand.
AGCCCGACCTGGTGTCCACCAAGGACCACGTGCTCGTCGCCCGGCACGAGAACGAGATCTCCCACACCACCGACGTCGCCACGCACCCGGAGTTCGCCACGCGCCGGACCACCAAGGTGATCGACGGGCGCAGGCTGACCGGATGGTTCACCGAGGACTTCACCCTGGCCGAGCTGCGCACGCTGAGGGCCGTGGAGCGCCTGCCCGGGCTCCGCCCCGGCAGCGCCGCCTTCGACGGCAGGGCCCGCGTCGCGACGTTCGACGAGATCGCCGCCCTCGCCCGCCGGGCCGGCGTCGGCCTCTACCCCGAGACCAAGCACCCGGGCTACTTCGCCTCCATCGGGCTTCCCCTGGAGGAGCCGATGCTCGCGACCCTCGACCGGTACGGCTGGCGCGAGCGGACGGACCCCGTGTTCATCCAGTCGTTCGAGACCGCCAACCTGAAGGCGCTGCGCGGCAGGACGCGCCTGCGGCTCATCCAGCTCCTGGAGTCCTCCGGGGCTCCGGAGGACCTGGTCGTCTCAGGGGACCCGCGCACCTACCGCGACCTGGCGACGCCCGAGGGGCTGCGCGAGATCGCCGCGTACGCCGACGGCATCGGCCCCTCCGTGGGCCTGGTGCTGCCGACGGGCGCGGGCGGCACCCTTGGCGCGCCGACCACGCTCGTCGGGGACGCCCACCGAGCGGGCCTGGCCGTGCACGTCTGGACCGTGCGCCCGGAGAACTCGGAGCTCCCCGCCGACTACCGCCTGGGAGACCCGGCGGCCCCCGGGTACGCGAGCGCGCACGGCGACATGGCCAGCTGGCTGACCAGGCTTTACGAACTCGGGGTCGACGGGGTGTTCACCGACGACCCCGGCATCGCGAGGCGTACCTTCGACGGGCTCAGGCCAGAGCCAGGGCAGGGCTCGGGCCGGGGCACGGCCAGGGCTCAGACCAGCGCCTCGGCCTCCGTCGGGCGCAGCTCGTCGGCGTAGCTGAGAGAGACCCGGCGCATGACGCCGTCGTCACTGATCGAGTACTGGCCGAGGCGCCACAGCGGGGGAGAGTAGGCGTGGATCGACACGCTGGTCTCCGCGTGGCCGTTGACCCGGTGGATGTGGTCGGGCCCGAAGGAGATCGAGTCGCCCTCGGACAGCAGGGTCTCCAGGTGCTCGCCCCCGATGCGGGGGTTCGACTCCTTGAGTGTGCCCTCGACGACCCGCAGGGCCCCGGAGGACACATCGTGGTCGTGCCATCCGGTGTCGTCGTCGGGGCGCCAACAGATGAGCCACACGTCGACGTAGGAGTCCCGGTAGAGGGAGGCGTAGTGGCGGGCCTCTCCGGCCTCGCCGAACGTGACGTGGTGCGACCAGAGCTCAGGCCGCTCCGCCAGATCCTCGACGAGACCGCGCAGCTCGCGCTTGTCGAGGAATCGGTCGGGCAATGACTCCCAGCTCATCTGGGCACAACTCCTTCCATAGCTAGCAGGCGCTTCGGATTGGTCACCGATATCTGGTAGGTGGCGGCCTCGCCGAGCAGGGCTTCGGGGGGTGAGGCGTAGGGGGCGTCGGAACCGAGGACGACGACCTCGATGCCGAGCACCCGGCTGATCGCGTCGATGGCCTTGTGGCCGTACGACGAGGTCTCAAGGAAGACGTCCGGGTCGACGACGCCCCTGGTGGAGCCGCCTCGGGCGATGAAACGCTCCACGTGCAGGGGCGCGAGGCCGCTGAGCAGCGCGAAGCAGACGCGGAGCCGCGGGTGCCGCGGGCGGCCGAACGCCTGGAAGGCGTACCAGGCGGCGTGCATCTGCTGGACGTACGAGACGACCGCCGGCCACCACGCGGGACCGTCCGGCGCCCCGGCCGGGCCCGGGTGGACGAACAGCGGCAGGTCGCGCTCCTCCAGCAGGTCGAGCAGGGGCGCGACCCTGGCGAAGCCCTCGGCGTCGAGCAGGGCGGTCGCGGGGAGCTGGAGGCCGGCGAAGCCGTCGTCCAGCACCTTGGCGGTGCGCGCCGGGTCGATCTCGGTGACGCAGGTGGAGGCCCATGCCCTGAAGGACGCGGGCAGGTCGAGCGCTCCCTCGTGGTAGGCGGTGAGCAGCGGCCAGGCGTCGGCGGCCGGCAGGTGCTCGATGCCGAGCGGGCTCGACAGCGACACCAGGGCCAGGTCGAGACCGTGCTCGCGGTTGAACGCCAGCCGGTGGCCGAGGTCGTGGTCGAGGGGGTTGGCCGTGAAGGGCTCCTCGCCGTGGAGGAACAGCGTCCAGCCATCGAGGAAGGGAGGCTCCGTGCGCGCCCGCAGCGCGCCGACGAAGCCTGGCGTCCACATGTGCTGGTGCACATCGATGCTCACCGCTGTCACCTCCTGGAAGCACTCTACCCAACAATTCCTATCGACTTTATCGGGTATGCCTGGGGATCTGCTGTGAAACGGTTCACTGATTCGATTCAGTGAACCGCTTCACCTCGTCGCCGTCAACACTCTGTCCAGAGGACGAGACGCGCCGGGCCCCTCGCGTGGCGGGGATTCCGCATAGGCTGGCTTGATGCCGCGCTCCCAGCCACGCAAACGGGCGACGATCCGCGAGGTGGCCCAGGCGACCGGACTGTCGCCCGCGGCCGTGTCCTACGCGCTGCGGGGCATGCAGGTGTCCGAGGAGACCATAGAGCGGGTGCGCCAGGCCGCCGCCGAGCTGGGGTACGAGGCCGACCCCATCGCTCGCGCCCTGGCGAGCGGGCGCACCGGCATGATCGGCCTGCTCTGCGGGTCGCTGGAGGACCTCTGGCAGCAGTCGCTGGCGTTCGGCATCGGGCGGGCCCTGCGCGACAAGGACCGGTACGCGCTCATCCTCGACGCCGCGGGCGACCCCGCGCGTGAGCGCACCCTGGCACGCCAGCTCCGCGACCAGCGGGTCGACGGCCTGATCGTGCAACCGGTCGACCCGGCGGCGCCGCTGTGGGCGCAGCTCGCCGAGACGCTGCCGGTGGTCTCCATCGGCGACGCCCTGATCGACGCGCGAACGGCGGGGGAGGTGGTCTTCGACAACCGCAGGGGGGTCACGCTGGCCCTCGAATATCTCAGGGAGAAGGGCCACCGCCGCGTCGCCGTCCTGACCCCGACGTGGTCCAGCACCCCCGACCGGCCCGCCGACGTCCACGTGACCGCCGAGGCCGAGCGCCTGGGGCTGGACATCGACGTCGTGACCGCCCCCCACGGGCTGGCGGCCACCACGAAGGTGGCGGGCGCGTTGCTCGACAGCGGCGCCCGGCCCAGCGCGGCCTTCTGCTTCTCCGACTCCATCGCCTACGGCGTGTACGCGGCGGCGGCCGAGCTGGGGCTCCGTGTCCCCGACGACATCTCGGTCATGGGGTACGACGACCACCCGATGTCAGGGCTGCTCACCCCCGGCCTGACCTCGGTCAACTGGGACATCGACGGCATCGTGCGGGCCGCCGTGCGGCTGGTGGTCGCCGCGGCGGACGGGCAGAACCGCAGGCGAAGGATCATCCAGGCGCCCGAGCTGCACGAGCGGGGGTCCGTCGGGCCGCCTTCGTGAGGCCGCCTGTCAGTCCTCGTTCACGTCCTTGTCCCAATTTTCGTTTCAGTCCTCGTTTCAGTCCTCGTTGAGGCCGAGGAGCATGTCGAGGATCCAGGTGATGAGGCCGACGAGGATCGCCCCGAGGAAGGCGGCCCAGAAGCCGCTCACGTGGAACGGCAGCTTGAGCTGCTCGGCGATCCAGCTCGTGAGGAGCAGCAGGACGGCGTTCACGATCAGCGCGAAGAGGCCCAGCGTCAGCACGTAGAAGGCGCAGCCGAAGGTCTTGATGATCGGCTTGAGGACGGCGTTCACGATGCCGAAGATGAGGGCGACCGCGATGAGGGTGCCCGCGGACTTCGCCGTGGTCGACCCGGAGACGGTGATCCCGGGAATCAGGCGCGTGGCCGCCCAGAGCGCCGCCGCGACGACAAGGATCTTGATAATGATCTTCACGCTCCCGATGGTCGCACGGGGACACGGGCCGGCGGTAGGGCCGGACGACCTCGGGCCCTCGGTTCCGGGGCCGGTGGAAGATTGTTTTGACCGGGAGTGTTCGCTGGAGGGGTGGCGAATTGAGGATCGAAGGGGGTAAACCATGACACGCGCGATCGTGTTGCGGTCACGGCCCGTCGGCTGGCCGACAAAGGACAACTTCGAGCCGGTCGAGCTGGAGCTCCCGCCCCTGCGCGAAGGCCAGATCCTGGTGCGCGGCCTCTACATGTCGGTCGATCCCTACATGCGCGGGCGGATGAACGAGGGCGAGTCCTACGTGCCGCCCTTCGAGCTGGGTGAGCCGCTGCGCGGCGGCGCGATCGGCGAGGTGGTCGAGACCCGCGCTCCGGAGTTCCAGATCGGCGACATCGTCCTGCACGACTACGGCTGGCGGGAGCACGCCGTGCTGGACGCGCCGGAGGCGCGTGGGATCACGCCACTGCCGGGAGTGCCGCTGTCCGCATACCTCGGGGTGCTCGGCATGCCGGGCCTGACCGCGTACGTGGGCCTGCTCGACATCGCGGCCTTCAAGAAGGGTGACACGGTGTTCGTGTCGGGGGCCGCGGGCGCGGTCGGCAGCCTGGCCGGGCAGATCGCCCGCCTCAAGGGCGCCTCCCGGGTCGTCGGCAGCGCCGGTTCCCCCGCCAAGGTCGCCTATGTGATCGAGAAGCTCGGCTTCGACGACGCGTTCGACTACAAGGCCGAGGGGCCGGTGGTCGAGCAGCTCAGGCGGGCCGCCCCCGACGGCATCGACGTCTACTTCGACAACGTCGGCGGCGAGCACCTGGAGGCTGCCATCGAGGTGTTCCGCCGCTACGGGCGCACCGCGGCGTGCGGGGCGATCTCCGTCTACAACGCGGCCGAGCCGGTCTGCGGCCCGCGCAACCTCTCCAAGATCGTCGGCAAGCGGCTCACGCTGCGCGGCTTCATCGTCGGGGACCACGCGGACCGGAGGCCCGACATGATCAGGGAGGTCGGCGGGTGGCTCCAGGAAGGCAAGATCACCTTCGGGGAGACCGTCGTGGAGGGGCTGCGGAACGCCCCGGACGCCTTCATCGGCATGCTCCGAGGGGAGAACCTCGGCAAGATGATCGTTCGACTGGCCTAACGTGCATATCCCCCTGATCACGGGGAAAGGGCCATAAAGGGGGTGAGCCTTAATGGACCAGGACGAGCTGCAGTCGCTGACGCCCAAGGAGCTCCACGACAGGGCGGTGCGCTACGCCGTGGCGCACGGTGACTTCGGCTTCCTGTGGGAACTGCTGAAGGTGATCCCGGCGGCCGAGGCCGCGAGCGGTCACGGGGATGAGACGGCCAACGATCTCAGCCGGGTGTCGGCGCTGCTCAGCGACGCGATGGCCTCCGGTGAGGGCGAGCTCGGGGAGGCGCTGCGTCCCGTCTACCTCGCCTACCTTTCCGAGCACCCCGACGCCTGAGCGTTCCCCGCCGGCTCTAGGCTCCAGAGCATGGCATCGGTGAATGTGGAGCGTACTGACAACGGCTTCGTGGCGCGCAACGCGCGCGGAGCGGAGGTCGCGATGGGCAGTGGTGACGAGGAGGGTGTCTTCACCCCCGTCGAGCTACTGCTCGCCGCGGTCGGAGGCTGCAACATCGTGACCGTCGAGCCGCTCACCGCCCAGCGCGGGCACAGGCTCGTACGGCTGGCGATGACGGTCGAGGCCCAGAAGGCCGAGCCCACGCTGCTCGGCCCGGTCACGATCACGTACGACGTCGAGCTGCCCGAGGGAGACGCGGAGGCGGACGAGGTCTTCCGCGCCGTGGCCCACCGGGTCCACGAGCGGCACTGCACGGTCAGCCGCTCCCTGGAGAGGGGCACCGAGGTCAAGGTCGAACTGCCCGAATAGCCGCTTGGCCCGGCGGGTCCGGCCGTACCCGGTCATCCCAGCGAGTTAGACCGAATCTATACCCGGCGATGACGAGTAGCTCAGGCCCCGGTATGTAGTGTTAAGGCAGGTCAAGGGGGATGCGACCAGCCGCCCGAGAGGGCGCCGCAGAGCTTTTCGCCAGAAGGACGCGGTGGGGGACCGCGTCCGTACAGCGGGACCGCCCGATGCGTTTGGGGGAAGGCATCGGCGCTGGACCGTGAAGATCGGGGCCGGACAGGCGGGGGACTGTCCGGCCCCGATTCATGTCTCCCGGCCCCTGATCTCCCCTGATCTCCCCGATCGTCGCGCCGCACGTCCTCTATAAGCCCCGATGTCTGAAATATAGGGGTTTGTAGTGCGAAGGTAGATCTAATAATGCTTTGTAGCACTTTCGTTTGCTTTGTCCTGACTCGGTGGGTAAGGTTTCAACCACGAAAGGGGCGGTGACCTGGTCTTCAGTCCGAAGGCCGCCGCCCCAAGTGTCGAATCTCCAGGGCCACACCAGGCCCGGGGGAGCCGGGGACCCAAATCTCTTGGGGTGAATCCGCGTGAGCGGTAGGGCGACTCCAAGCCCGAACCCGTCAGCTAACCCGGTAGACGTGATTGGAGAGGAGACCCGAGTGGAGCACCCCACTCCGAGCAGTCATTGCACCGGGCAACCCTAGACCCGGATCTCGCCGTCAGAAGCGGCGGACAAGTCGGCTGGTAGCAGCCGTGCACGCGAGCGATCTACGCCCTCTGTGACACATGGTGGCAAGCCGCCACCGCTGACCGACCACGTACGAATGCGCGCTCAGCGCCGCGATGGACCCCACGAAGCCTCGCCTCACCCTGAGAGCGCTTTCCACCCCCCGCACCGAACTCCTGACCACTCGGAGCGCGGGTCCCCTTGTCTTCTGATGAAAGATCCTATCCTCCCATGCCTCCTTTCAAGATCACCCCCAAGTGTCGATGGACGTCCGGTGTCGCCGGCGTCGTCCTCGCCTGCGCCACCGCCGTCTGCGCCACGGTCTCGGCGCACGCCGACGACAAGCCCCTGAACCCCGTCGCGGTCCAGACCGAGAAGCCGATGCTGCTCAAGGGCTCCACCAGGGCCTCGTACTTCTGGGACGACGCCTCAGGACGCATGGGTGACACGGGACTTCCGGCCATCGGCAAGCCGATGCAGAAGGGCCTGTTCGCCAGCCCCAGCTGGCCTCTCGGCACCGAGGGATACGTCGTCTACAAGGACAAGAAGGCCCCCTTCTTCATCGGCGACCGAGGCCCGGGGATCCCGTCCGAGAGCGGCGTCATGCTCGACATCGACGGGAAGACCTTCGCGGAGCTGACCGGCGGTACCTTCAACAACTCCTCCCTGGTGGTCACCGGCTTCGCCGCCGGACACATCAAGGTCGACTACGTGATCACCAAGTGGGGCGACGGCGTGGGCAAGAAGAACTACCCCGTCCCGTTCTCCAACGGCGCGTGGGGCGTCTACGACACCAATCCCGCCACGCCCCCCACCCCGGTGGTCCTCGCCACCGGCTGACCCGGAGGCCTCCGCGCGACACGCCCGGCGTGGGCCCTGTGGGGAACCACCTGAAAAGCCCCACATCGCCGCTGAGGATGTGCGGAGCCTGGCCAGGACTGCTAAAGTCACCGTAGTCACGCGCCGCTAGCTCAGTTGGTTAGAGCAGCTGACTCTTAATCAGCGGGTCCGGGGTTCGAGTCCCTGGCGGCGCACCACGGCACCGGCCGATGACCTGGGCATTCTCCACTTGACGGAGGGTGCCCACAGTCATTTCCGGGCCTGTGTGGGGTCGTTGTGGGCTCTTTGGTCGCGACCGGGTCTCCGGCATGATCGTTGTCCCCCTTGCAGCAGTTCACGCTTGAGCGTGGCGTTGAACGCCTCCGCCAGGGCGTTGTCCAGGCACGTCCCTGTCCTGCCCGCCGATCTGCGGATCCGACAGCCGTCGCAGAGCGCCGCGAACTCGGCCGAGGTGTACTGACAGCCGCGGTCACCATGAAAGATCACGCCGTCGACCTGGCCGCCTCGCGCTCCGACCGCCGCCTTCAACGCGTCGCTGATCAGCTCGGTCCGCAGGTGGTAGGCGATCGACCAGCCGACCAGTCGCCGCGACCCGATATCGATCACCGTCGCGAGATACATCCACGAGTCACCGACCGGCAGATAGGTGATGTCCCCGCACCACCTCCGGTTGACCCCACCGGCTGCGAAGTCACGTTTGAGCAGGTCAGGGACCGGCGGAGCGAGTTCGTCAGGGATCGTGGTCCGCCTGCCCTTACGCAGATGCAGCCCGACGATGCCATGCACACGCATCAACCGGGCCACCCGCTCGGCGTTGACGCGCTCCCCGGAATCACGCAGGTCCGCGGTGATCCGCGGCGAGCCGTTCGTCCCCCCGAGGCGTCATGAAAGCGCCGGATCTTCTCCACGATCCGCTCGTCCTCAACGGCCCGCGCCGGCCGGCTCCCGCCCCAGCCAGGCGTAGAAGGCGCTGCGCGCCACGTTCACACCCGGCACAGCCGCTTGACCCCGTAGACGAGGCGGTAGGCGGAGATGAACCGCAAGCGGCCGATCAACGATCACCACCCTGCGTCCGCCGCGGGTCATCATTGTGGTCGATGGTGGCGTTGCTCAATGAGCTGTGCGGCCTGCGCGAGTGTCCCGGGGCTTCGACACTGAGTCCGAGCACGGCGGCGCCGTTGCACGGGGCCATGGTGCCGATCCATCGTCATGAGCCGCCCTACGCCGGTCAATCGGCGGCGGTTTCGTAGCAGAAGGCCGCCAGGGCGATCTCCCTGTCGTCTTCGTGAGGGGAACGGTGGTGAGGAAGGAGCTGGCCATGAAGTAGGGTCGGGCCGTCTCCTAAGTCAACGGCGACGCCACCAGGCGGACAGACGCCATGTTCACGGGTGTGCTGAAGCAACTCGGCGGCTGACAGTCCGCAGAGCTCAGGATGGACCCAGAGCGGACCTGCGGTCCCGTCCAGGAGAACCAGCACGGTGAGCTGGCAGGCGCCTTGATCGGTGTGCAGGCCGATGAAGTCGCCTCGCCCGTAGTACAGATAGGACGACACCACAGCCTGCACGGAACGGCCCAGAATTCCACCGAGCCGGTCCACCAGAGTGCGTTGGTGCAGGTCCCAGCGGACATCCCCGCCGGAGGTGTACCAGCCGGAGGCCGGGCTCAGTAGTTGGGCGTCATCCACCAATTTTGGGTCCCGCCGTATCCGGGTGTCCGCGCTAGCGCGAAGACGCAGGGCCTCTGAGCGCAAGAGTTCCTGTTCGCCGGGTGTCACCAGATCGGTCAGAGTTTGATGGAGGGCGCCCATCTGAGACACGGTCTCAGTCGAACTCACCGGCGCGGACGCCGCGGACGAAGGCAGTCCACTCTTCTTCGGTGAAGACGAGGACAGCGCCGGCCGGGTTCTTGGCGTCGCGCACTGCGGCCCCGCGCGTGCCGCGAGCGACCTCGACGCAGCCACCATCAGGGTTGCAGAATGACGATCTCCGGAAGTCCTGCGCCGTCCCGTTCTCGAGTTCCATCATGGAGTCCTCTCTGATCGGATACCGCAATGTTCTCGGCAAATGATAGCGAGGTAACCCAAAATCGGTACAGGGCGGATGAAGGTGGTAAGGCGGATATGTCCAACCGGAATCCTTTAGGATGGCACTAATTCGACCAGGAAAGAGAACCGTAAGACGATGATGTGGCGCCGTATTTTCCGAGGCGATAGCGATCTTCGCGGCTGGCTTAGCTGGGTAATCCCGATACTCGTGGCCGCTGTCGTCGCGGTTGTCCAATCCGTATGGGGAGATGAGGCGCCGCTCCGGAACCTGGCCGATGCGTGGTCAATCACCGCCGTGGGTGTCATCGCCATCGACTCTTTCAGAGCCACGACGATGTCCGCACTCCGGCGCAGGCTCCTTTGGGCTTCGGTTATCGTAGCCGTGCTGGTGGTCGCATACATGTCGGTCGCCCTACATCGTCACCCGTGGGACTGGCTGTATGTGAGCGGGGTGATGACCTTCATCGTCAGCGTGGAGTTGAGTGAGACTCTGGGCCCGGCGTTGAACCATACAATGCGCGATCTGGTTGACAGCGGAATTCTGCGGCTTACCAATCGCGAGCTGGGTAGACTCCGTCGGGATCTGCGCCGGGTCTGCAAACGGTACCAAGTAATCGCGGGTACTGTGGTCGGCGTGGCCTTGGCCGCTGCCTGGTTCGCCTCCAGCGCGTCCAACTTCGCCTATATCGTTGTGCACAACCCGGCGGGGTTGGCCTTCCAGTCTTTGGCGGGCGTGGTTGCGGGCCAACGACTGGGAAGGATGGTCGCTTACGCTAGGGTGTGGCGGCTCGCGCCCCGGCGCGGATCCCTCTTCGACCCGATGCTGGAGCATCCCGACGGTGCCACCGGCTTGGGTCCGGTCGGCCGATTCTACTTCCGCCAGTCTATGGTGGCGGCACTCCCCGCGGTGTACCTGGCGACGTGGTGGTTTCTCATTCCCCTTCTTCCCTCGTTTCTCTGGCAGTGGCGAACACCCTATCTGGGGCTTTTGGCGATCGCCGTCATTTTCGAGATTCTCGCTTTTGTCCTACCGATGCGGGTAGCTCACCGGGTAATGCGTAACAACTCAGATCAATGGCGATTACAGGCCGCACGGCTCATTCCGCGTATTCGGGTGGCGCAGACATCGTTGACCGAGGTCGGAGAGGACCACGACGAGGTCGGTAAACAGCTCGAAGCCCTGCTGAACCGCTACCGGTTGCTTCTCGCAGCACCCACGTGGCCGGTCGAACCATCCCTGCGCCGATGGGTCACCCTCAACAATGCCGCGCTGTTCATCCCCTTCCTCAGCTACGCGCTCGGAGACAGCGCGTTGTGGCAGCAGATCGCCACGGTGGTCGGTGGGCTCAAACGCTGACGGCCGGGACCCAGGGCTCCGGCCGCGGTGGCCGTGCCGGTCAAGAAGGTGCGGAATCCGGGGCTGCCGACCGGGCAGATGGAGAAGATCGGGAAGGTGAAGGGGAAGCCGCCCAAGGTCATCGGCGTTGCCCAAGACGGTCGGCCGGGTCTTCTTCACCCGCGGCGGCCGCGACTACACCTGCGCGGCGACCTCCGCGAAGGGCGCCGAGAAGAGCCTCGTCATGACCGCGGGCCACTGCGTGTACGACGTCGTCGGCCAGGCGGCCGTCAAATCGCTGGTGTTCGTCCCGGGGTACAGACGCGGCGAGGCGCCGTACGGGGTGTACGCGGGGAGGGTCGGGTACGTATGGAACCGCTTCACCAAGAACGGTGACTTCGACGTCGCCTTCGTCACCGTGCACGGCGGTCTCAAGCGCGACGGAGATGCCTGGGCGGACGCGGGCGCACTCGGCGAGATGGTGGGCGGCCAGGGCTTCACCTGGAACCAGAAGGACGCGCAATCGGTGGGCCCTTCATCCTGAAGTACGGCACCAGGAAGCTGGGCTGCGTCAACGGGGTCGTCAGTCTGCTGGTCACCGCCGACGGCAAGCGGTACCTCTCGTCCCCCTACTTCGCGACCTGGGTCTATGTGCTGTACGCCAACGCCGGCGGAAAGACCGCCGAGTAGGGGCGCAGGCCAGGGAGGACACTTCGCCGCCGACCCCGCGCATTCTGTGGCGACGCTGGGGAGCCGGCGGATTCGTCGAGATGGCACGCGGCGTCGTCCGCGGCACAGGTCAGGCGAAGCGTTCGATCGTGACGGGAATCAGCCCTTGGCCGCGCATCGCCTGCCTGTGGTGGTGGAGCAGCGCCCCGACGGCGGAGGCCGGGCCGGCGCCCGGGCTCACGGTCACGTCGAGGCACCAGGCGATTCCCGGCCCGATGCGGCGCAGCTCCCAGGTGAGCGTGTGGCCGGCGGGGGTCGCCGTCGCCGTGCCGATCACTTGTGCCCGCGGGTCCGCCGGGTCGCCGACCGGCTCCAGCCTCAAGGACGCCCGCAGGTTGGTGAGGCCGGGTTCGTGGACGTCTCCGGCGAACAGGATGCGATAGTGGCGCCCCCCTCCGCCATCGGGTGAGCCCAGATCCAGGGGGGCGGCGGTGGGCAGCGCCTGGCAGTCACCGAAGAAGCCGCGAAGCCGTGCTTCCTGCGGCAACGCGCCCCCGCCGAGCATCGTGCAGGCGCCGGCGGCGTCGGCGCGGCTCACCGGGAGCACCCGCTCACGCAGCAGGGCGTCGGTGCGGATCTCGCGGCTCAGCGCGGGGGAGCTGCGCCAGGCGCCCGTCGCCGGCGTCCACCCGGCGCTGCCGATGCCGGCCGCGGTGTGGTCGTCGTGCAGGAGGAACTCCTCGACCAGGACTCCCGACGGCGGCGCTCCACGGCGCCGGTCACCGGCCGTGGCGAAGATCAGGTAGTAGTCCAGGGGGAGGCCCGCCTCCGGCAGGGCGTACCCGCCCGGCACCAGCGGAGAGCCCCCGGCCATGACCTGCCCGCCGGCCCATCGCGGCCCGTGTTCCCCATCCCTATCCACCGTCACATGATGTCATCGGCGGGTGGCGGCACGGTTCGCGTGCATGGGGATGCCCCACCCTACGTCCACGTAGGGCCGTGACACGGCGACGACATGGCGGCGACGTGGCGGTGCCACGGCGGCGGGCTATTCGCGGGGAGCGGGCCGCCTTCGCCGGATCGACAGGCTGACGAGGAAGGCGCCCAGGATAATCGCCGCCAGACTGCCCGCGACCACGATGCCCACGCTCTGGGCGTCCATTCCGGTGAAGGGGAGTTTGCCGGATTGACGGGGCGCGGGGTTGGGGGCTGAAGGGACGGTTCCGGCGGGGAGTTCGTCGCGTGGTTGGTGGCGTGTTATGCGGCTGGTTTCCGTGTCGGCGGATGGGTCGTGGCCGAATTCACGGACCTCGACGTGATTGCTCCAGCTGTGGGTCTCGATGTCCGGCCAGGTCCCGTAGTCACGGCTTCCTGATTCGTCGATCGAGGTTCCGGCGGGGAGATCGCCGGGCCAGTGGGGCGCCGGGCCGCCGGTGCCGTGCTCGGGCCGATGTGGGCTCGGGAGGGGGGTGGGGCTGACGGTCGGGCTGATGGTGGGCGCGGGAAGTACCTGCACCGACACCCCGGTGGAGCCCGACCCGTCACGACCGGGGACCACCTCGCCATTCGAACGCCGCCCGTCCCCGTCGCCGCCGGATTCCGCTCCGGAGGCGGCCGTGGCCATGGGCGCACAGACGGCCAACAGGACCGCGACCTCGATTCCTAGCACGATTGACTTGAGCCGTCCACGCATGGTTTTCCCCCGGATATCAGTAAAATCTGCTCATTGACCGCCAGTTCCGCACCTACGGGCCTTTCTCGGATTTACCCATTTCGCGGTGGATATCACCGCGATCGGAACCCGTGTCCTTGGTGGCCGCCTAGGGCCTGGTATCTGGTGAACGACGCCGGGGATTATCGGATTCATAACGCCAGTCCTGATCTTTGGCGGTATAAATTCCCGGCAAAATGCTCGCGTAATCCAATACAAAGCCCGATAAAAGCGCTTAATGTTGGGATTGTCGCTTTTGTGGGGGTGTTTGCCGGTGGTCATGATCAACGCGTGACCTGCCGGGATGGATTGCGGCCGATCGCCCTCGACACTCTGAGTGATGGGAACGATGCGTTCGGTGGTGGCCGCGTGGGGGCGGATCTGCCGCGGCGGGGGGTCGCGGGGGTCGTGACGGCTGTGTGCTATCCTCGTGTCAGTTGCAGTTGTGGTACCCATAAACTCTGTGTGCACCTGACGAGATGTAACCATCAGGTGCATTTTTGTTTTGCCGGTCATCTCCGGATGGGCTCATCGCGGCGACGCGGGGTCGGCACAGTGCCGATTCCGGCTCGACCCCCCCTATCAAAGGAGATTGACATGGCTACTGGCACTGTGAAGTGGTTCAACGCGGAAAAGGGCTTCGGCTTCATCGAGCAGGAGGGCGGCGGCGCCGACGTCTTCGCCCACTACTCCAACATCGCCGCTCAGGGCTTCCGCGAGCTCCAGGAAGGCCAGAAGGTGTCGTTCGACGTCACCCAGGGCCAGAAGGGCCCGCAGGCGGAGAACATCGTTCCCGTCTGATCTGACAGGCGTAACAGGGCCGGGGCCCGCACCTTCGAGGTGCGGGCCCCGGCTCGTTTGCTTTCCGGCACCTGTTGGGCGGCGAGTAGTGGGGCGGTCAGTCCTCGGTGCAGCCGGGGTCGTCCGGTGCGGTCTTGATGCGACTGAGAAGTCGGTGGAGCTGGGCGATCTCGTCGTCGTCGAGGTCGGCGAACAGTTCGCGCTCGACCGCCTCCAGTGCCTGCTCCACTCTGGTGAGCGTGCGGGCGCCCGCGGTGGTCATTTCGACGATGTGCCGGCGCCGGTCGGCGGGATCGCGGCGGCGCTCGGCGAGTCCGTCGCGTTCGAGATCGTTGAGGATCGACACCAGCACACTGGGATCCACGCCCAGCGCCTCGATGAGGACCTGCTGGCCCATGGGGCCGCTTTCGGCGAGGTGCATCAGGGTCACGGCATGCCTCGGGGTCAGGCCGGTCACGCCGAGCGCGTGACGTATGCGCTCGTTCGTGATGCCGCCGTGGCGGGCCAGCAGCAGGCCGAGACGGTCCATCGCCCGGGGCGACTGGACGTCCTCGACTCTCATGCCTATACCGTAACACAGCCGAAATGATCGAGCCTGAAATATAATTGATGAGGTTCAACGATATGTTAGGGTCAACGGACATCGCGGACGAGCGGCCGTCGTGAGCCCGGCCCCGCCGGACGCGATCCCGCACAGGAACCAAGATCGGGGATCCTAATGAAAACCATCGCACCTGACTGGCAGCCCACCGTGGCGGTGATCGGCGGCGGATACGGAGGCATCCGCGTCGCCAAGGCGCTCGACGATGTGGCCGACGTCGTGCTGGTCGAGCCCAAGGACGCCTTCGTGCACAACGTCGCGGCGCTGCGGGCCCTGGTGGACCCGGCGTGGCTGCCTCGCATCTTCATGCCCTACGACAACCTGCTCACCCGTGGCCGGGTCGTGCGTGACCGCGCCGCCGCCGTCGACTCCAAGCGGGTCATCGTCGGCTCCGGTGAGGAGATCGCCGCCGACTACATCGTGCTGGCGACCGGCTCCGCGTACCCCTTCCCCGGCAAGACGGACGCCACGGAGGCCGAGGTCGCGCACGAGCGCTACCGGTCCTCGCACCGTGCGCTCGCCGACGCCGGCCGGGTGCTGCTGCTGGGCGCCGGCCCCGTGGGCCTGGAGCTCGCCGGTGAGATCAAGGCCGTCTGGCCCGGCAAGCACGTCACCCTCCTCGACACGGCCGACGACATCCTCGCCGGGCCGTTCATGCCGGAGCTCCGCGCGGAGCTGCGCGGCCAACTGGAGGACCTCGGCGTCGAGCTGCTGCTGGGCAGCGCCCTGCGCGAGGCGCCTCCCACCGAGCCCGGCACCGCCGGGACGTTCACGGTGACAACCGAAGCGGGCACCGAGGTGACCGCCGACATCTGGTACCGCTGCTACGGCACCAGGCCCATCACCGGCTACCTCGCCGACGACCTGGCCCCGGCCCGCACGGCCGGGCATCTCATCGAGGTCACTCCCGAGCTGCGCGTGCTCGGCCAGGAGACCGTCTTCGCGCTCGGCGACATCATCACCGTCGGCCCGCCGATGGCCGGGTTCGCGGGCCACCAGGCCGAGGTGGTCGCGGGGAACATCCGTGCGCTGATCACCGGCGAGGGCGAGGTGCGGGCGTACGAGCCGATGCCGCCCGTCATCGTCGTACCGCTCGGTCCCGAGCGCGGCGCGGGCCAGCTCCCCGGGCAGGACGCCGTCGTCGGAAGCGCCGTCATCGCGGACATCAAGGGCAGGAGCATGCTGGTCGGGCCCCTGGCGGAGATCCTCGGAGTCGCCGAGTAGCCCGGCGTCCCGCGCGGGGGCGGCGCGCACCTGCTGCTGCTCCGCAACCACGCCATCCAGCTGCTGAGGGGGTTCACCCTGGGCCACGTCGAGTCCGGCGTGATCGTGAGCGTGGTCACCTCGCGGTCATGGGGGCGCTCGGCCTGGTCGTCGCCCGGCGCAGGTGGGCCCGCATCCTGCTCCACTGACCTGGCCGGCTCACTCGTGATGACCTCGCCGGTCACCCGGCCCAGGGAGAGGCGGAGCGCACGGGATCCGTGATACGGATGTGGGAGCCGAAGGAGGGTACAGATGTTGCCGTGGCGGGCCGACCTTGAGGGACGCATCGACGAGCACACCGTCGAGAGCGAGTTGCTGCGCGGGAACCCGCTGGGTGATCCGCACCGGAGACCGTTGTGGGTCTACGTGCCGCCGGGATACGACGACGAGCCCGACCGGCGGTATCCCTCCATCTACGTGATCCAGGGTTACACAGGTCACCTGGCCATGTGGGGGAACCGCACGCCCTTCCGCCAGCCGTTCCCCGAGACCGCCGACCAGGTCTTCGCCCGCCGGGAGGCGCCGCCCGCCATCGTCGTCTACGTGGACGCCTGGACGAGCTACGGCGGCAGCCAGTTCGTCGACTCGCCCGGCACCGGCCGCTACCACTCCTATCTCTGCGACGAGATCGTGCCGTGGGTAGACGCCCGCTACCGCACCCTCGCCGAT
This sequence comes from Sphaerisporangium sp. NPDC049002, assembly GCF_040649355.1. NCBI lineage: Bacteria > Bacillati > Actinomycetota > Actinomycetes > Streptosporangiales > Streptosporangiaceae > Sphaerisporangium > Sphaerisporangium sp. NPDC049002. The sequence goes on from NZ_JBEZFH010000014.1 coordinate 58,294, forward strand.
CGCGACCATCGCGCGATCACCGGCAAGTCCAGCGGCGGGTTCGGGGCGATGATCACCCCGATGCTGCGCCCCGACCTGTTCGGCGCGTTCGCCACCCACGCGGGCGACACCCTCTACGAGCACTGCTACCTGCCCGAGTTCGCCCAGGCGGTCCGCCATCTGCGCGCCTTCGACGGCGACATCGGCCGGTGGTGGCGGGAGTTCAGGTCCCGCACCGCGTTCACCCACCCCGCCGACGGCGTGCTGGTGTCGGTTCTCGGCTGCGCGGCCGCCTTCTCGGCCGGGCCGGACGGCGTCCCCGAGCTGCCGTTCGATCCCGGTACGGGCGTGCTCAGGGACGAGGTCTGGGAGCGCTGGCTCGACTGGGACCCCGTCCGCATGGTCCCGAAGCACGCCGACGCCATGCGCTCCATGCGGGGGATCTGGATCGACGCGGGCACGCGCGACGAGTACTTCCTCGATCTCGGCGCCCAGGCCTTCCACCGGGCGCTCCTCGACCACGAGGTGCCGGGCGACCTGATCCGCTTCGAGCTCTTCGACGCGGGGCACGGCGCCATCGACTACCGCTACCCGATGTCCCTCGCCTGGCTCTCCGAGCGCATCCAGCCCGACCCGGGGGCGTGACGATTCGAGCGCGTCACCGCGGGAGTCTGGTGGCGAGGATCTCGACCCTCTCGATGGTGGGCGGCCGGGTGAAGAGCTCGTCGGACCTCTCCGTCAGGGCCGCCGCGACCTTGCCTGCCAGGTGCGCCTGCCGTGCGGCGTCCTGCTCGAACGCGTCGAAGATGCCGAAGGTCGCGCAGTTGATGCGCAGTGCGAACCACGCGGCCGTCCCCGGCTCGTCTTCGATCAGGGCCAGCCCGTCACGCAGGAAGTTCTCGGTCTCGCGTTCCTTCCCTGGCCGGGCGTTCACGCGTACCAGCAGGCCGACGGTGACCATTCGCGATCCCTCCCTCCGCTGGTCGGACCGCGTTTCCAGAAGCCGTACCCGATCACGAATGCGGACGAACATCCTTAAATCGGAAGTTACGGTGCCTTGGCGGGATACGGGCTCAGCCGGGGAACTGATCGTCTACGACCCGGTCAGCGACGAGCCGGGAGCCCCGGATGGAGTCGTGCGTGCCATGGTGGCAGGGGACGGGACGACGATGGCGGTGAGGACGAGCCCGTTCCCGGCCAGCCAGCGCCCGGAGAATCCCTTGATCTCCGTACCGCCGACGTGGGGGCCCGGCACGAGGAGCCGCGCCTGGAAGGTTCCCCGCTCGGGGTCGAACTCCAGCATGGCCTCTTCGAAGTCGAGCCACAGCCCCGTGAGCGGGAACCACGCCTTGTAGACCGACTCCTTGGCGCTGAAGAGGAGCCGCTCCCAGCGGACGCCCCGGTCGTGGCGCGCCAGCTCGCGCAGATGCTCCCTCTCCTCGGGAAGGGAGATCACCTCCAGGACGCCCTCGGCCAGCACGTCGTTGGGCTCGGCGTCGATGCCGATCGTGGTGACCTCCGCCGACCTGCCGAGGACGGCGCCCCGGTAGCCCGCGCAGTGGGTCATGCTGCCGACGACGCCGCTCGGCCACCGGGGCGCGCCCCGCTCGCCCGGGAGCACCGGCGCGGGGGGCAGGCCGAGCGCGCTCATGGCCCGCCGCGCGCACAGCCGAGCCGTCGTGAACTCCCGGCGCCGCTTGTCGACGACGTGCTCGACGACCTTCTCCTCCTCGGGGAACAACTCGGCCCCCGGAGGGTCCTCTGTGAGGTCGGCCGAGACCACGTAGGGGGGAAGGATGCTCTCGATCACGACGTGGCCTCCTCGGGGACGATCACGACGTGGCCTCCTCGGGGAAGACGTGCCTGATCGCCTGCATGCCGTCGATCCCGTACGCGCGCCGCTCGCGCGGGTAGCCGAGGGACACCTCCTCGAAGCGCACGCCGTCGTACCAGGTCGTGCGGGGGATGTGCAGGTGGCCGTACACCACCGTCGCGGCGTTGTAGCGCAGGTGCCAGTCGGCCGTCTCGACCGTGCCGCACCACTGCGCGAACTGCGGGTAGCGCAGGATGTCGGTGGGCTGGCGGACCAGCGGGAAGTGGTTGACGAGGACGGTCGGGATGCCGGGGTCACGGGTTTCGAGACGGCTCTCGGTCTCGCGCAGCCGGGCCCGGCACCAGGCGTCCCGGCTGGGGTACGGGTCGGGGTGGAGCATGTACTCGTCGGTGCACACCACGCCCGACTTGTGCGCCCACGCGAGCGCCTCTTCCTTGGTGGTGTTCGGCGGGCGGAAGCTGTAGTCGTACAGCACGAAGAGGGGCACGATGGTGACGGGCCCTCCGTGCCCCGTCCACACGGCGTAGGGATCCTCCGGGGTGAGCACGCCGATGCGCCGGCAGATGTCGACGAGGTGGCGATAGCGCTCGTCGCCTCGCAGCTGCACCGGATCGTCCTTCGGCGTCCAGAGCTCGTGGTTGCCCGGCGTCCACACGACGGTGGCGAAGCGTTCCTTCAGCAGGGTGAGCGCCCACTCGATGTCGGCGACGAACTCGCCGACGTCGCCGGCCACCAGCAGCCAGTCGGACTCGGACTCGGGCCGGAGCTTCTCGACGATCTGGCGATTCTCGGAGTACGCCACGTGGAGGTCGCTGATCGCCATGAGCTTGCCGTGGGCCGTACCGCCGATCGTCACATGGCGATCGTAAACCGTGCCGTAGGCGGGCGGGAAACACATCCCGGGCGCGGCAGGGGCAGGGGTGTGTGATGTCCGGCCGGGGCCGGATAGCGTTTACGCATGACCGCCACCATCGTCGCCAAGGATCTCGCGGCCGGACACGGCGACAGGGCCCTGTTCTCCGGGCTCGACCTGGTCGTCGCGCCGGAGGACGTCATCGGGCTGGTCGGCGTCAACGGCGCGGGGAAGTCGACGCTGCTGCGGATACTCGCGGGCCTCGCCGCCCCCGAGAGCGGCACCGTGCAGCTCAGCCCGCCCACGGCGGTCGTCGGCTATCTCCCGCAGGAGCCAGAGCGCAGGCCAGAGGAGACGGTGGCGGACTTCCTGGCCAGGCGCACGGGCGTCGCCGCGGCGCAGCGCGAGCTGGACGCCGCGACCGAGGGCCTGGTGGAGGGCCGTCCCGGCGCCGACGACGCGTACTCCACGGGGCTGGAGCGCTGGCTCGCCCTCGGCGGCGCCGATCTCACCGAACGGGCCGAGGAGGTCGCCGCCGACCTCGGCCTCGCCGTCGATCTCCACCACCCCATGACGGCGCTGTCCGGGGGGCAGGCCGCCCGGGCCGGCATGGCGTCGCTGCTGCTCAGCCGTTACGACGTCTTCCTGCTCGATGAGCCCACCAACGATCTCGACCTCGACGGGCTCGAACGGCTGGAGCGCTTCGTCACCGGCCTGCGGGCGGGCACCGTGGTCGTGAGCCACGACCGCGAGTTCCTCGCCAGGACCGTGACCAAGGTGGTCGAGCTCGACCTCGTCCAGCAGGAGGTGCGCGCCTACGGCGGCGGGTACGAGGCCTACCTGACCGAGCGCGAGGTCGCCCGCCGTCACGCCCGCGCCGAGTACGAGGAGTACGCCGAGACGCGGGCCGGGCTCCAGGCCAGGGCGGGGATCCAGCGGGCCTGGATGGACAAGGGCGTGAAGAACGCCCGCCGCAAGGCCACGGACAACGACAAGATCGGCCGCAGGTTCCGCAGCGAGGCGAGCGAGAAGCAGGCGGCCAAGGCCCGGCAGACCGAGCGGATGATCGAGCGGCTGGAGGTCGTGGAGGAGCCACGCAAGGAGTGGGAGCTGCGCATGGAGATCGCCGCCGCTCCCCGGGCGGGGGCGGTCGTGGCGACCATGCGGGGCACGGTGGTCAGGCGGGGCGCGTTCGCCCTCGGGCCGGTCGACCTGGAGATCGGCTGGGCCGAGCGGGTGGCGATCACCGGGGCCAACGGCTCGGGCAAGTCGACGCTGCTCGCGGCGATCCTCGGCCGGGTGCCCCTCGACGCGGGGCACGCCGCGCTCGGGCCGGGCGTCGTGGTCGGAGAGGTCGACCAGGCCCGTGCCCTGTTCCTGGGCGACGAGCCGCTGCTGGAGGCGTTCGGCGCCGCCGTGCCCGACATGGCGCCCGCGGACGTGCGCACGCTGCTCGCGAAGTTCGCGTTGAGGGCGGCGCACGTGCTGCGGCCCGCCGCGACCCTGTCGCCCGGCGAGCGCACCCGGGCGGCCCTCGCGCTGCTCCAGGCTCGCGGGGTGAACCTCCTCGTGCTGGACGAGCCGACCAACCACCTCGACCTGGTGGCGATCGAGCAACTGGAGTCGGCGCTCTCGTCCTACCAGGGCACCCTCCTGCTGGTCACCCACGACCGCCGCATGCTGAAGGCCGTACACACCACCCGCCACCTCCAGCTCTCCGCCGGCCAGGTCGCGGAGACCGGCCTGTAAGCGACGCGCCGGTCAGGCCGCGGCGTCCCGCCGCGCCGAGCCCCGCCACACCCATCTCCTCCCGTGTGTCGGCCCATCCCTGACCATCCCTGACTTCTGGTGAACCGCTCGACCCCGTCGCCCGTACCTGATGGTGCGAATCGTCGTGGCCGGTCCGTCGAGGTGGTGACGGGCCGGCCACGGCGCGGTCGACCAGGGAAGGGATCCTCGTGCCCGTGCGCAGCGTCCGGAAGGGACTCGTTCCGGCGGTCGCCGGGCTGGCCGTCGCCATGTTCGTGGCGTCTCAGGGGAGCGCCGTGGCCGAGCCGCGTCCCACCGTCGCGCAGGCCAAGGCCAGGCTTGAGAAGCTCCAGGACCAGGCCGACGCGATGGTGGAGCGCTATAACACCGTCGCCGAGCGCTACAAGGCCGCCAAGAAGAAGTACGGCCTGCTCGACGCGGAGCTGAACCGCGAGCGGAGCAAGGTCGACTCGCTCCGGGAGGACGTCGTCTCGACCGCCTCGAACATGTACCAGTACGGCGGCATGCTCAGCGTGCCGGGCGTCATCTCGCAGGACGACCCGGCCGGCCTGCTGTCCGGGCTGGCCGTGGCCGACCAGGTGACGGCGGGGCAGGCCCGCACCCTTGAGGCGTTCGACGCCGCCACGCGCGGGCTGCGCACGCGGCGCGCCAAGGCCAAGACCGCCTACGACGACATGTCCACGATCCTGGCCGACGTCGGCAAGGAGAAGAAGAAGGTCGAGGCGCTCGTCGGCGAGCAGGAACGACTGCTGCGGCGGCTCAACCAGTTCAACGCGGGCGACCCCGGCAGCCGGGGCATCAAGTACGACGGCCCGGCGTCCGGCAGCGCCAAGGTGGCCCTGCAGTTCGCCTACGCCCAGGTGGGCAAGCCGTACCGCTGGGGCGCCACCGGGCCGGGTTCGTACGACTGCTCGGGCTTCGCCCAGGCGTCCTGGGCCAGGGCCGGGGTCGAACTGCCCCGCACCACCTACCAGCAGTGGGCGTGGGGCGCCTCCCGGCGGGTGTCGCTGAACGCCCTTCAGGCCGGTGACCTGCTGTTCAGCAACGGGCTCGGCCACATGGGCATCTACGCGGGCAACGGCAAGATGGTGCACGCCCCCCGCACCGGCGACGTGGTCAAGGTGGTGGCGCTTGACGCCTACTGGCGCGGCCGCCTGGCAGGCGCCGTGCGCCCCTAGGCCCGCCCGACGTCTCGCCCGCGGCGCAGCGCCGTGTGAAGTACTCAGTGGAGGTACGGTACGCGTACTCAGGCGGCGGGCCGGGCCTCGGGGGAGCATCTAGGCATGACGAAGCCCCTGCAGCCCGCGATGAGCGGCGCCTACTACGCGCAGTGCGTCATCTCCTTCGGTATCGCCCTCGCCGGCACCGCGATCGGCATCGCCTACCTGCCCGTCGACGCCTGGATCCGCGCGTTCCTGTCGGTCGCCGTGCTGTACACGGTGACCTCGGCCTTCGTGCTCGCCAAATGTGTGCGCGACCGGCAGGAGGTGGGCAACATCACCAGCCGCGTCGACCAGGCGCGCCTCGACAAGCTTCTCGCCGAGCACGACCCCTACAAGGTGGACACCATCTGAGGTCGACGGCCCTTTGAAGCGGCCCTTTGAACGGCCGCTGAGGCGGTCGTCGAGCCGATCGTCGAGGCGGCCGGCCTCTAGGTCTCGTCGAGGCCGCGTTCGATCGCGTAGCGGACCAGCTCGACGCGGTTGTGGAGCTGCAGCTTGTTGAGCGTGTTCTGCACGTGGTTCTGCACGGTGCGGTGCGAGAGCACCAGCCGCTCGGCGATCTGCTTGTACGAGAGCCCCTTGGCGACCAGGCGCAGCACCTCGGTCTCGCGGTCGGTCAGGCGCGGGCCGTCGTCGGCGGGCGTCTGGACGGCCAGGCGACGGTACTCGCCGAGCACGAGCCCCGCGAGGCCGGGCGTGAACACCGGCTCGCCCTCGGCCGTGCGCCGCACGGCGTCGAGGAACTCCTCCCTGCCGGCCGACTTGACCAGGTAGCCCGAGGCGCCCGCCTTGACCGCCTCAAGCACGTCCTCCTGCTCCCCGCTCGCCGACAGCACCAGGACGCGAGGCGGGTGCTCGCAGGCCGCGAGCCCCCTTGCCACCTCGACCCCGGGCAGGTCGGGAAGCCTCAGGTCGAGGATCACCACGTCGGGCCGTACGGCGGCGGCGACGCGGAGGGCCTGGCGGCCCTCGCCCGTGGTCGCGACCACGTCGTACCGCGCCTCGCCGAGGTCGCGGGCGACGGCGTCCCGCCACATCGGGTGGTCGTCCACCACCATCACCCGCAGTGCGTTCACAACGGCCACTGTAGGTCGGCCGCGGCCTGAGCGGGAGCCGGGACGGTCAGCTCGACCTCGGTGCCTTGGCCGGGGACGGAGACGAAGCCGGCCGTGCCGCCGAGACCGGCGACGCGGCCCCGGATCGACTGCGCGACGCCGAGCCTGCCCTCGGCCTCCGCCTCCGCGAGCCGTCCGGCGGGGATGCCGGGGCCGTCGTCGCGGACGGTCACGGTCACCGACTCGGCGTCCCCCTCGGCGAACACCCAGGCCCGGGTGCCCTCCTCGCAGTGCCGGCGCACGTTGTCGAGCGCCGCGCCCACGGCCGCGGCCAGGTCGCGCGCCCGCTCCGCCCGCAGGAGAAGGGGCGTCGCGGGCGTGGACACGGTCACCGTGGCCGAGCCGTACCGGCGTAGCAGAGCGCCGACGTCGACGAGCCCCGCGTCCTTGTACCCCGCCGCGACCGGCTCGCTGCGGATCATCTCGCGCAGGGCCGCCTCCTGCTCCCCGGCGAGGCGTCCCAGCTCGGCGGCCTCCCCGCCGATCTCCAGCCCGCGACGCTGCACCATGGCCAGCACCTGCAGGACGGAGTCGTGGATGCCCCGGGCGAGGCGCTCGCGCTCGCGGCCGGCGGCCTCCATCTCGACCGCCCGCTGGAGCCGTTCCTCGGCCTGTTTGGTGAGCCGGGCGACGTGGCCGACCACGGCTCCGGCGAGGACCAGCAGCACGGCCCCGTTGACGTGGACCGACAGGTCGAATCCGCGCAGGCCTCGCAGCCACAGGTCGCCCATCGACAGCACGACCGCCGCCACGACCCCCGCGCGGCGCCCGCCGTACACGGCCCAGGCGAGCACCGGGGCGCCGATCCAGGTGGCGGTGACCGGCATGACCCCGGCAGGGCCCGCGTCCGCGCCCTGCACGTACGGCGAGGCGAGCAGGCATCCCATGGTGACGAGCATGTCGATCATCAGCAGCGACCTGCCGCGGGCGATCGAGTAGGCGAACGTCGTGGCCGCGGTCCACAGGGCCATGACGCCCATGACGAGCCATCCGAGGACGGGCCGCTGGTAGCCTCCGGCCCCCGCGAGCAACAGCGCCGCGTACGCGAGCGAGGCGATGCGGTAGACGGAGATGGCTCGCCAGAAGGAGCTTGCTATCTCCATGCATCCCCATCATGGTCGTCGGCGCGTATCGCGCTGAGCCAACTGTAGGCATATGAGGAGCCGCCGGCGCCGGCTTCGCCTAGCCTTGGATGCCTGCGCAGCAGGTCACACGCCCGCGACGCGGCTTGCTTTCTGGGGAGAAGCGAGCGTTCTTGGAGAAAAGAGGTCATATCGCGGCTACGCTCGATTCATGGTCAGGCAGCAGACAGCGGTAGTACCGGTAGACCCAGAAAACCCTGGCACCTGCCTATGCGGGCATCCAGCCGACTACGTGATCGAGACGAGCTGGTTCTCCGGCAGGCGTTCCCGGGACCCGGTGTGCGAGCCGCACGTCGATGAGGTGGTCAGGGGCATCGCCAAGAAGAACGCGGCGCGGAACGGCGGCGCCTAGATCCCGATGACTCCGGGGGTGCGAGGCGGTCACCCGCGTTCACCCGAGGAGGCGTAACAGGGCGGTGGTCGTCACGGCCACCGCCACGACTACCAGGAAAGGCGCGCGGAACAGCAGCGCGATCACGGCCGCGCCGAGCCCGGCGGCGCGAGCGTCCAGGGCGATGTGGTGGCCCGTCGTGAACGTCTGGGTGGCGATGAGGGCGCTCAACAGGCCCACGGGGAGCAGCGCGGCGATCCGGCGCGTGCGGTCGTCCCGCAGGACCCGCTCCGGCACGGACAGCCCGGCGAGCTTGAAGAGGTAGCAGCCCACGCTCGCGGCGATCACGGCATACCAGATCATGAGGCCTCCTCCACAGAATCCGGAGCGTTCTCCGGGGCGGGCCGCGGTCCGGTCGCCTTCGAGGGCAGGAGCAGCGCGAGCACCCCCACCACCAGCGCGGCCAGCAGCACGGGGACGCCCGCCGGCAGCACCGGCGCGGCGAGAAGCGCGGTGGCGGCGGCGAGCAGGGCCGCGACCCAGGGACGGCCGGCGCGCATGCGCGGCGCCAGCAGGGCGAGGAACGCGGCGGGCGCGGCGACGTCCATGCCGAGCACCTCGGGATCGGGCAGGACCTGGGCACCGAGCGCGCCGAGCAGGTTGCCGAGGCTCCAAAGGGCGTAGATGCCGACGCCGGTCGCCCAGAACCCGAGCCGCCCCGCTCGCTCGGTATCGCGGCCGACGGCCATCGCGGTGCTCTCGTCGATGACGAGTTGCGCGGCCAGGGCCTTGCGGGCGCCCCTGACGTTCAGCAGCGAGGCGAGCCGCAGGCCGTACAGCGCGTTGCGGCTGCCCAGCAGTACGGCGACGGCGGCACCGGCGAGGGGGTTGCCACCGGAGCCGATCACCCCGGCGATCGCGAACTGTGACGCGCCCGTGAACATCAGCAGCGACAGGGCGAGCGTCTGAAGGATGGTCAGCCCCGCGGCCGTGCAGATCGCGCCGCAGGACACGGCGTACGCCCCGCTGGTCAGGGCGATCCCGGCCGCGTCGCGGAGCACCGACGCGCGCGCGGCCGGCCACTCGGGGGCGGCCGGTGCCGGGTGGCCGGGAGGATCGCTGGAAGGCCGTGCGGAACGCGGGACCTTCGGATCGTTGCTTTTCCGCTCCCACGGGCCGTCGGCGTGCTCAGGGCCGGCGGGGCGCAGGACGACACGCTTGCCGGTGAAGGTCGGTTTATCGCTGAACGTCACGGAAGAGTGCGTACCACCGACGTGTCTGCCTGGGCAAACGGAATAACCGGAGTACGGCGCGGCGGGACTCGGCGGCCCTCGGACGTTTGAGATCCGTGGGAGGGAAAGTAGGGGGGGCGAGGAGCGAAGGAGGCATTTCCATGACCATAGCCGGAAGCATCTTCCTGATCATGCTCGGCGCCATCCTGACGTGGGCCGTCGAGTTCGACCTCGCGGGCGTCGACATCAACGTCGTCGGCGTGATTCTCATGCTCGGTGGTATCGCCGGACTGCTGTTCGGCATCTGGCGCCTGACCACCGTGCGACGGACCGCCGTCAGCCGCACGACTCCCGTGAGCCCGGTCAGCCCTGTCAGTCCTGTCAGCCCGGTCGACGGCACGCGAACCCAGGTGTACGAGGAGCGGCGTTACGACGACCCGATTGTCTGACCCTGGAGTCCCCGTGGGACGGCGGCGTAGGTGGGGTCCCCGGGAACCGGATGTGTCACGAAAAGTCATGACAGGTTCTTGGGGATGGACGGGCTGTTCAAAGGTTTCGCCGCTCGCGTAGGAAGACGGCGGGGGCGGGGAACGTCATCGAGCGTCTTCGCCGTACCACCACGCGGCCGGCAGCGGTTCTTCGAGGAGGAAGAGGCCATGCCTGGAAAGCAGGAGCTCCCGTCGACCATCGAGCGCTCCCCGAAAAAGGCACAAGCAACATGGATAAAAGCGCATGATTCAGCCGTGGAGACGTATGGGGAGGGCGAAAGGGCCCACCGCACCGCGTTCGCCGCGCTGAAGCATTCGTTCGAGAAGGTCGGCGACCACTGGGAGCCGAAGGCCCACAAGGGCCCGTCCGATGCCCAGGCCGCGCGTGGCACGCCGGCACGGGGCGAGACCGCTGAGGGCGTCGACGCCAACGCCAGCAAGGAACACCTGTACAAGGTGGCCGCCCGGCTCGGCGTAGAAGGCCGGTCGAAGATGAACAAGGGCGAGCTCGTCGAGGCCATCAAGAAGGCGAACCGCAGGTTCACCGCGAAAGCCAGATGACCCGACAGCGAATTCGGCGGCGTTCACATCGGCCGGTCCGGCTCAAGCCGGGCCGGCCTTCTCGTTCTCGCCCTCCGGATGGCTCCTAAGGGCGCGCCGGTGAACGAAAACCCGTTAGAGCCCTTCCTGCGGGGGTAGCGGGGTGCCATGGCAAAGGAGGACACGATGGCGGATATTACGGGCCGGGCGCAGGACGCGCTGACCGAGGCGAAGAAGAGCACGGGCGACCTCGCGGTCAAAGCCGGTGACAAGGCCGGGGTTCTGGCTTCCAAAGCCGGTGACAAGGCCGGAGAGCTGGCTTCCAAGGCGGGCGACAGAGCGGGGGACCTGGCCGCGAGGGCCGGTGACAAGGCCGGCGACCTCGCGGCCAAGGCGAGCGACAAGGCCGGTGACCTGGCTGGACTGGCCGGGAGCAAGGCGACCGAGTTGGCGGGCAAGGCGGGCGACCTCGCCGAGAAGGCCCGCTCCACCATGCCCGACGAGGTGAAGGACGCGGCCGACAAGGTCGTCACCCAGGCGAAGAACCGCCCGTGGGTCACCGCCGCGGTGGCCGCCGGCCTCCTCGTTCTCTGGCGGGTGCTGCGGAGGAAGAAGTAGTCGTGAAGAAGCTTGCCTACAGGTCGGTGGGCGCGCTGTCCGGTATGGCCGGCGGCTTCATCTCGGGCCTGATCTTCAAGCAGGTCTGGAAGCTGGCGGCGGGCAAGAGCGACGCCCCCGAGGCCACGTCCAAGAAGTACGGCTGGGGTGAGGTCCTGATCGCCGCCGCGGTCCAGGGCGCGATCTTCGGTGTCGTGAAGGCCGCCATCGACCGCGCGAGCGCGGAAGGCATCCAGAACGCCACAGGAGAATGGCCGGGAAAGTGACCCCATCCGGCCGGACGGCCCCCAGCACGGCCTAGAAGTCCCAGCAGGGCCTGGAGATCCGGGAATGGCGTGGATATCCAGGCAGAGCTCAGAAGTCCCCGGGAGGGCTCGGAAGTCCGGGCCGACGAGAACTTCGACGAGCAGGTACTCAAGAGCGACAAGCCCGTCCTCGTGGACTTCTGGACCGAGTGGTGCCCACCCTGCCGCATGGTCGCG
>NZ_JBEZFH010000015.1:0-68937 GCF_040649355.1 Sphaerisporangium sp. NPDC049002
GGGATGTCGTTGCTCCAGGCCTGGATGCAGGTGGCCCGGGTCCTGTCGACGGCCTCAAGGAAGGTGTCGCACCCGGCGAGGTCGATCCGCAGGGGGACGAAGTTGAAGAAGGATCCGACCGTGTCGTGGAACCGCGTCTGCCCCCGGCCGGAGGTGAACGTCGGGACCACGATGTCGGTGGTCCCCGTCGTCTGGCGGAGCAGTGTGGCGTAGACGGCGAGCAGGACCATGAAGGGCGAGCTGCGCCTGCTCTTGGAGATCTCCAGGACCTTGGTCGTCAGCTCGGCGGGCAGCCAGAAGCGGTGCCATGCCGTCGTCTTGGGAAGCCCCTCCGACCGCAGGTGGTCGGTCGGGGTGGCGAGGATGCCGCCGCCCGCCAGCTTCTCCCGCCAGTACTCGCGCTTCGAGCTCGCGGCCTGCCCGGCCTCGCTCGTCTGCCAGCGGGCGAACTCCTTGTACTGGGTCACCTCGGGAAGCTCGGCCGTGTGGCCCGTGCGGGCCGCGTAGAAGCCGGCGAGGTCGCGCATGATGAGGCGCATGGACCACTCGTCGGCGGCCGAGTGGTGGGCGATCAGCACGAGGACCGAGTCGTCGTCGTCGAACCGGCCGAGCACGGCCCGCAGGAGGGGCAGCTCCCGGATGCCGTAGGCGCCGAGCTCGATGTCGACCAGCAGCTCCTCCGCGCGCAGTTCGCGCCCGTCGGGGGCGATGTCGGTGAAGTCGTGGGTGACCAGGATGGGAGGAGTGGCCGGGACGACCTTCTGGTACCTGTCGTCCCCGTCCCTGACGATCAGCGTGCGGAGCGCCTCGTGGCGGACCACCACGTCGTTGAGGGCGTCCTGCAGGATCGCGTCCTCGATCTTCCCGCTGACGCGCCAGCCGCAGACGATGTTGTACTTGGGGCCGAACGGTCCTTCTTCCTCGCCCCTGTCGAAATTGAAGAGGAATTCCTGGTTGAAGGAGAGTGGAATCCGTTCCGTCGTGTCACTGGTCGTATGCGGTGCCTCAGAAATGGTCATGATGCGCCACGTCTCCTTCAGGTCCTCGTGCGAGATCGGCACCGCCGGGCTCGGTGCGGAAAGTCGTTTCCCGGGGGTCGGCCGGCTCGGGGCATCGCGTCCAGCCATATTGACTAACTGTACGAACCCCGAGCCGGATTACGTTTCTCTTGAAATGCCGTATGCCTTATAACGAATGCCGCGGGCGGATCAGCGCAGCACGACGTCCTTGCTCACGGGCGACTGCAGGAACTCCCCGCGGGACACGGCGGCGGCCACGACCTCGATGTCGTCGGACATGTAGCGGTCGCGGTCCAGGGTCGGCACCAGCGAGCGCACGAGGTCGTAGGTGGCCTTGCCGACCGGGCTGAGCTGGTCGTACCGGCCGGACACGTCGACCGCCTGCGCCGCGGCGAGGAACTCCACGGCGAGGATGCGGTTGTTGTTCGACAGCACCCTGCGGGCGTTGCGGGCCGCGATGAGGCCCATGCTGACGACGTCCTGGTTGTCGCCGTTGGACGGGACGCTCTGGGTGCTGGCCGGGCCGATGGTCCGGTTCTCGGCGACCAGGGCCGTCGCCGGGTACTGAGCTCCGGCGAATCCGCTGTTCAGGCCGGGGTCCCCGGCCACCAGGAACTCGGGGAGCCCGTCGCTGAGGTGACGGTTGAGCAGGCGGTTGGTGCGGCGCTCGGAGAACACGCCGAGCTGGGTGAGCGCGATGGTCACGTAGTCCATCGCGAAGGCGATGGGCTGGCCGTGGAAGTTCGCGCCGTGGAAGATCTCCTTGCCCTCGAAGAACAGCGGGTTGTCGTTGGAGGAGTTCAGCTCGATCTCAAGCTTCTCCACGGCGTGGTAGATGGTGTCGCGCACGGCGCCGACGACCTGCGGGATGGCGCGCAGCGTGTAGGCCTTCTGGATGTAGACCTCGGTCCGGTGCACGCCCTCGCCCGACTTCGCCTCCTGCGCCTGGCGGCGCAGCTCGGCGTGCTCCAGGGTCAGACCGCTCCCCCGGATCAGCGACCGCATGTTGGCGGCCGTGTCGATCTGCCCCTTGTGGGGGCGGGCGATGTCGTGGCCCTCGGCGAGGAACGGGCTGGTGGAGCCGCGCAGGGTCTCCACGACCAGCGCCGTGACGATCTCGGCCTGACGCACCTGGTCGAGGGCCCTGCCCACGACCAGGGCGCCGAGGCCCGTCATCCCGGACGTGCCGTTGATCAGGGACAGACCCTCCTTGAACCGCAGCTGCAGCGGCTCGATGCCGTGCTCGCGCAGGACCGTGGCGGTCTCGACCCGCTTGCCGTCACGCAGCACGTAGCCCTCGCCGATGAGCGTGCTGGCGATGTGGGCCAGCGTCGCGAGGTCGCCGCTGGCGCCGAGCGAGCCGATCTCCGGGATGGCCGGAGTGATCCCGAGGTTGAGGTAGAGCGCCAGGCGCTCCAGCAGTTCGGGCCGGACCGCGGAGTAGCCCCTGGCCAGAGCGTTCAACCGGGCCGCGAGGATCGCGCGGGCCTCGTCCTCGGCGAACAGCGGGCCGACGCCGGCGCTGTGGCTGCGGACCAGGTTGGTCTGGAGCTCCACCTCCTTGGAGGTGTCGACGAGCATGTAGATCATCTCGCCGTAACCCGTCGTCACACCGTAGACCGGGATGTTCTGGCGGACGGTGTCCTCGAACATCGCCCTGCTGGTGGCGGCCCTGGCCAGAGCCGACGGGGCCACGCTGCACGTCGCCCAGTCCTCTGCGACCCTTCGGACATCGGCGATTTCCAGGCTTTCACCGTTGAAATCAACGGACAGCTCGGTTTCGACCAGAGTCACGTTTCTCACCCCATCATGGTTTGGGTAATTACTTCTGTCGTTACGGCTTGCGACTCAAGAAAAGCGGAGAGGCCGGCCGGGGTCGGATCGGCGAAGAACTGCGCGAGCGACACCGCCACGCCGAAGCGCCCGTGAATCCGATCGAGCAGCACGGGGACGAGCAGGGAATGCCCGCCCGCCGCGAAGAAGGTGACGTCCGCCTCCGCCCGCCCGGTGCCGAGCAGCTCCGACCAGATCGCGGCCAGGTCGCTCTCCACCGGCGTCCGCGCCGGAGCGGACGTACGGGCGAGGGAGGATGCCGGACGCGGAAGGGCGGCCCGGTCCACCTTGCCGCCGATGTTGCGCGGAAGGCGGTCCAGGGTCCGGAACGACACCGGCGGCATGGCCTTGCCGAACCGCCGGCGCAAGGCTGCGCGCCAGAGGTCCGCGGCGGCGTCCGGCGTGCGGGGGACGACGTAGCCCACCAGGCGCCGGACCAGTCCGTCGGCGTCGGACACGGCGACGACGGCGCACTCGGCCACCGACTCGTGCGCGGCCAGCGCCGCCTCGATGTCGGTCAGCTCCATGCGCGCGCCGTTGAACTTGACCTGGAAGTCCTTGCGTCCGCCGAACTCCAGGGAGCCGTCCCACCTCCGGCGGCCGAGGTCGCCGGTCCGGTAGGACCTCCGGCCGTCCTCGAATCCGGAGAGGGGCAGGAAGGGCGACCGCTCGCCCGACGCCGCGCCGACGTACCCCGGCGTGATGTGCGGGCCCCGGATGACGATCTGCCCGGCGACCCCCGCCGGGCAGGGCCGGTCGTGCTCGTCGAGCACGAGGATCTGCCGCCCGGGGATCGGCCCGCCGATCGGCACCACGCCGTACACCGGGCCGGTGACCTCATGGAAGGTCGCCAGGATCGACTCGGTGGGGCCGTACAGGTTGACCAGCCGCAGCGCGGGCAGGGCCGCGCGCAGCCCGTTGGCCAGCTCTCCGGCCAGCGGCTCACCCGCCAGCAGGAGATGGCCGAGCGCCGGGAGCCCCCGCGCCGGACCGTCGGCGGCGATCACGCCGAGAAGCTGGCGCGCGAAGCTCGGGACCGTCTGGAAGACCGTGATCCGCTCGTCCGCGAGCCATCCGGCCATCTTCTCCGGATTCGCACGGGTCCGCTCGGGCACCGGGTACAGCGTCGCGCCCGCGACGAGGGCGGAGAATATCTCCACCAGGCTCGCGTCGTACGCCGGCGCCGCCCACTGGGCCATGCGGGACCCGGGGCGGAGGCCGAACTCCCCGGCGAACCAGGTGACGAACTGCGCGAAACTGCCGTGGGACTGCGCGATGCCCTTGGGCCTGCCGGTCGAGCCGGAGGTGTAGGCGACGTACGCCCGCCCGGTCATGCCACCGGAAGGCGGCACAGGGCCGGCGTTCGCCGGGCGGCCGGTGCCGAGAAGGGCGAGGTCCAGGATCCGGCCGTCCAGCTCGTCGCGGTACCACCGGGCCAGCTCGTCGCCGGCGGGCTCCTCGTCGAGCACCAGCACGGCCGGCCGGATGTCGTCGAGCACGGCCTTGCCCCGCTCCCCCGCGTCCCCGGTGCCGAGGCAGACCAGGTGTGCCCCGGCGTCGAGCACTCCGAGCAGCGTCGCGACCTGGCGCGGTCCCTGTGCCATCCGCACCGCCACCGGCTGGCCTTCGACACCGCCGAGCGCCGCCAGCGCGCCGGTGACGGCCGCCGCCCGCTCCTCCAGCTCCCGGTAGGACAGGCCGGTCCCGTCCCACACCACCGCGAGGGCGTCCGGGTCCGTACGGGCGCGCAGGTGCACCAGCTCGTGGACCGGCCGGTCCACGGGGGCGGCGGCCTCGATCAGGTCCGCCTCGGCCACCGCGGCCTGGATGCGGTCCGCTCCCTCCAGCGGAAGGGCGTCGACCGGCAGCCCGGGGTCCCGCAGCGCGGCGGTCAGCAGGGTGTGGAGCTGTTCGGCGACGTGCCGCGCGGACTCCGCGTCGAACAGGCTGTCGCGGTACTCCAGGGAACCGGTCACCGAGGGACCGGCCCGCTCGATGGTGAGGGTGAGGTCGGTCCTGGCCGAGCCGCCGCCGTCGCGCAGGCGGCGGGCCGCCGCCCCGGGCAGCCTCAGTCCGGGCTCGGGTGACTCCTCGAACACGAACATGACGTCGCCCATGGGGATCCGGTAGGGGTCACGGTCCACGTTGAGCGCCCGTACCAGCTCGTCGAAGGGCAGCTCCCGGTGCTCGAAGGCCTCCCTCGCCACCCGCGCCGTCCTGCCGAGCAGCTCGCGGAACGCCGGGCGTCCCGACAGGTCGGCGCGCATGATCAGCAGGTTGTCGAAGGGTCCGACGACGTCGCCGAACTCGGGCCCGGGGCGCGCCTGCGCGGGCACCGCGACCACCGGACGCTCCTCGCGGCCGTACCTGCCCAGCAGGCACTGGAACGCCGCGAGCAGGGCGACCATCGGCGTGGTCCCCTCCGCCCGGCACAGCTCGGCGAGGGCACCGCCCAGTTCCCCGTCCCACTCGAAGCGCACGACGCCGCCGTGGGACGACGGGCCCGGGGGCCGCGCCCGGTCCACCGGGAGCGCGGGCGGTGCCGGGGGCGGCGACAGCGTTTCCGCCCACCCGTCCAGCAGGCGTCGGAACTCCGGCGTGGACAGCCGGTCGCGCTCGCGGACGGCGTGGTCGGCGTACTGGCGCCGCGGGTCAGGCAGCGCGTCCCCGGCCGGCCTGCCGGCCACGAGCGCGGCGTAGCAGGCGGAGATCTCGTCCACCAGGATCGCCATCGACCGCTCGTCGGCCACCGCCTGGTGGCACACGAGCACCACCGCGTGAACCGGCTCGCCCCGCCGCCGCTCCGAAGGGGCCTGCGGATGCTCCGGGAGGGACTGCGAATGCTCCGAAGGTGCCTGTCGCCGCTCCAGGCGGGCCTGGCGCGCGACGGCCAGCCGGGCGAGCGGCCCCCTCGCCAGGTCGAACGGCGTGGCCGCCTGCTCGGCGCACCACCGCTCGGCGGGCGGGGCGAGCGTGCCGAGATCGGTGAACGAGACGGCGGCCCCGCCCACGGCGGCGATCTCCTGCGCGGGCCGCCCGCCCGCCTCGGCCAGAGTGGTCCTGAGGATCTCGTGACGGCGGGTCACCTCGCGCCACGCGGCGGAAAGGGCCGAGAGGTCCAGCTCGCCGGTCACCAGGTAGGCCCTGGACAGGTTGTGCGCCGGCGAACCGGGGACCAGCCTGTCCAGGAACCACGCGCGGTCCTGCGCGCGCGATGTCACGGCCCGCCGAGCGTGGGACCCACGGGTACGAGATGCCTCAGTCACTCATGTTCCCTTCGAGGTTCGGCGGCCTGAGACGACCTTCAGAGGGAGGGGACCTTCGCCTTCTCCCCGGTCCAGGTCCAGTGCCCCTTCGCCTCCCGGACCTTGGACAGGCCCGCCGCCGCCAGCAGCACGCGCAGGAGGAACTTCGGCTTCATCAGCGTCTCGGGCCGGTCCACCTGGCCGGCGACGCGGAAGTAGGCCGCGGTGACCCTGCTGTCGCGGGTGCCCGCCCGGTAGATGAGGTTGGTCATCACCTGCCGCATGCGGACCGCGAAGGTGCGCTCGCCCTCGACGCCGGGGAAGCCGAGGTCGACGGCGTGGGTGACCTCCCACGGCGGGTCGATGACGTCGCGCGCGAGGTCGCGGAAGTACTGGAGCGGCTGCGGGGCCGCGCCACTGTGCAGGTGGCCGCGCATGACGAGGGCCGACATCGCCGCCACCGTCATCCCCCCGGCGTAGATCGGGTTGAAGCAGGTCACGGCGTCGCCGACCACCAGGAGGCCGTCGGGGAAGCGGTCCATGTCCTCGTACCGGCGCCGCAGGGTGGTCGGGAAGCGGAACGCGGTCGGCTCGTCCAGCGGCTCGGCGGCGATGACGGCCTCGTAGATCTCGGGGATGCCGAGCGACTTGACGAAGTCGTAGTAGCCCTGCTGGTCGGTCGGCGGGTGGTCACCGAGGATGCCGTAGACGGTGAGCTCGACGCGGCCGCCGTCCGTCTTGGTGAAGATCGCGCCACGCGGCAGCTTGGGGTGGGCGATGGTGTTGATCGACAGGTCGCCGTCGTAGGGGTCGGTGCGCAGCCGGTAGTGCTGGGTGCCGTAGCCGAGGCCGATCTTCTTACGGTCCTCCACGACCCGCTGGTAGCCGAGGTCCTCCAGCCAGATGGGGGTGCGGGAGCCGCGGCCTGTGGCGTCGACGACGAGGTCGGCGTCGAGGACCTCCTCGACGCCCTCACCGTCGAGGTTCTGCACGCGGACACCAGTGATCTTGCTGCGTTCCGGCGTGGCGACCAGGCCGAGGATGTCGTGCCGCTCCAGGAAGACCACGTTGCCGAGGGCCGCCGTCCTCTGGCGGACGTGCTTCTCCAGCATCGGCCGGCTGGCGGCGACGCAGATCATGCCGGCGGGCTGCTGCCGAAGGTGCTTGCCGAGGGCGTACCAGCGGACGGTGCCGGCCAGGTCGCCCTGGGGCGTGCCGTCCTCGAAGATCTCGGTGGTGATCCCCGGGTACATCTCCTCCATGGCCATCTGGCCGCGGGTCATCAGGCCGTTGATGTGCTTTCCCTGGGGACAGCCGCGTCGCGGCCCCTCCACGTCGATCAGCTCGTCGCGGTCGACGATGACCACTTCGTCGTAGGCATCGGCGAGCACTCTGGCCGCGAACAGTCCGGCAAGGCTTCCACCGAGCACCACCGCGCGGGTATTGGCGTCGTTGCCCATCGTGTCATCTCCTCGAAATTCCGTATTCTTCAGGCATCGTCTTTGCGGTGGTCGTTAACCGGTGCCGGTTCTTTTCCTGATGACCACCAGCGTCGTATGGATTTCACGCCGGCCCTGGTCGGTATCTGATCTGGCGGCGGAGCGTGCCGGCCGGAATATTCACGGGGGTCCGCATGGACTTCACATCTCGCCGTGGTCGCGAGGCATTCGGGACGATCCGCAGGTCGGGCGGGGTGATGACGGCCCACGTCGTACCCGTCCGGCCCGTGACGGTTCACCGGCGACGACGCCGTCCACGGTTAAGAGACACGGGGTGCTCCTTCCTTCACCTGTTCAGCGAGAAACAGTCGATCCGCCGATCAGCACCGCTACATCGTCACGTCCTGTCGCGCCGTGCCGCATCTTTCGGAATGCTGTGCTGGACGCCTTCACGGGCGCGGGAAGAGATATCGTGCGGGCCTGAAACAAGAGCGCAATTCAGGAGATGTGACGTCGCGGGCGTGAATGTGACGCTGACCGCATGACCGAGTTTGAGGGTAAGAACGTACTGATCACCGGTGGCGGCAGCGGCATGGGCCTGGCCACCGCACGACGACTCCTCGCCGAAGGCGCGAACGTCATCCTCGCCGGACGGGACAAGGACCGCCTCGACGCGGCCGCCAAGGACCTCGACGCCGGGGACCGCGTGCTGACCGTGGCCGCCGACGTCTCCGTCACCGAGGACCTCGACCGGCTCGTGGGCGAGATCGAGCAGCGCTTCGGGCGCCTGCACGGTGTCTTCGCCAACGCGGGCATCGCCCTGTTCGGGCTGAGCGCGCAGGCCACCGAGGCCGACTTCGACCACATCACCGGCATCAACTTCAAGGGTGTGTACTTCACCATCCAGAAGGCACTGCCGCTGCTGGAGGAGGGCGCCTCCATCGTGATCAACGGGTCCTGGCTCGCCCACCGCGGCCTGGCCTTCACCTCGATCTACGCCGCCACCAAGGCCGCCGTGATCAACCTGACCCGCACCCTCGCGCCGGACCTCGGCACCCGGGGCATCCGGGTCAACGCCGTCAGCCCCGGCTACATCGTCACCGACATGTTCACCGCCATCTCCAGCACGGACGAGGCGCAGGAGCAGTGCCGCAGCCAGGTCGCGCTGGGCCGGCTGGGCAGCGCCGACGACGTGGCCGACGCCGCGGTCTTCCTGCTCTCCTCCCGCTCGTCCTACATCACCGGCCAGGAGATCGCCGTCGACGGCGGCCTGACCACCTCCGTCGCCCTCTGACCCGCTTCGGGAAACGCTTCGGAAAGCGCTTAGGACACCACTTAGGACGCCGCTTCGGACAACGCCTCTGGCGAGCGCCACGTACGGGGAGCCGACCGCTGAGCTAGAAGAGCGGTGGCTCCCCGGTGTGTGTGCGCGCAGACGCCCGCTCGGCCTCTCCTGAACTCCGCCCGGCCCGCTTCACGCGCGCCGCGGCCCTCACGCCTTCAGCATGGCGTCTTCCTCCCCACCCGAGCCCCGATACATCGGAGGTATCGCGACGGCTCGCATGGCGATTGTGGCTGGTAGCAGGCGATTTTCCCTCCCAGTTACATGATTTCAGGCCCTTATGGGGGATTTTGTTGATCCATCAGCCTGTCTGCTAGGTATTGACGTTGGAAGACATCCAATGTTAACTGCGCCTGACAGTCTGAAAACGGAACTGTGCGGCGTCCCGGCGGGAGGCACCGCCGTTCCGTATCGGGTCTGCGCCATCCAAACCCCCTCGGCACTGCTCCGTGCGGCGACGGCCGCAGTGAAGGCGAGGGCGGCCCGCCGCGGGAGAGGAAGACCATGCTGAAGAGGCTGTTACGTAGCCTGCCGCCGTTGACGCTCGCCGTAGGCCTGCTGGCCGTCGGCGCGGCCCCGCCGACCCTGGCCTCGACCACCGACGCCGCGTTCGACCAGGCCGCCGGGGCGCTCAACGTCGACTACCAGGGGTACCTGTCCAAGCACGACATCGTGTACAACCGGCCCAACACCAATCCCAACTACGGCCTCACCGTCGGCAACGGCCGCACGGGCGCCATGGTGTGGAACCAGAACGGGCTGACGATGCAGGTGTCGGGCGTCGACCTGTCGCAGCAGTCCGCCTTCGCGGCCGGCCTCGTGAACCTGTACTCCAACCCGGGGATGGACACCGGGTACACGAACTACCAGCAGCGGCTGTCGCTGTACGACGGGACCCTGACCACCAAGTACGACTCCAACCGGACCGTCACCATCCTCGGGTCGCCCAACTCCGAGGTCATGGGCATCCACGTGGACGACACCCGCGGCGGAGTGTCGAGCGTGGCCATGGACCTGAGCATGTGGGATCCCGCGACCGTCACCAACAGCGGCGACGTGCCCGACCTGAACACGTGGAAGACGATCTCCACCTACGCCGACTCGGCGAGCGCCGGGCTCAGCCGAGGGCAGACCGACGCCAACGGGTTCGGCTACACCCTGGCCGCCACCGTGGAGGGCGCCGGCTTCACCACCCAGGTCGTCGACGGCAGGAAGGTGCGGCTGAACATCACGCCCACCTCCAGCTACACGATCTGGATCACCGCCTCCAGCCGGATCAACGCGCCCAACCGCGACTCGGTGACCCAGGCCCGCAACCAGCTCTCCTCGGTCAAGAGCACCGGGTACGCCACCACGTACACCAACTACCGCAACTGGTGGCACTCGTTCTGGAACAAGTCGTTCGTCCAGTACTCCAACGGCTCCCGTGACGCGGACTACATGGAGAACGTCTACTACCTGAGCACCTACATGATCGCGGCAGGGGGCTACGGCAACTACCCGCTGCACTTCATCAACGGGGTGTTCCGCGCCACCCAGGACGCCACCAAGTGGAGCAACGCCTACTGGTACTGGAACCAGCGGGACGTCTACAACTCCTTCCTGGCGTCCAACCACACCGACCTCATGGACGGCTTCAACAAGCTCTACAGCCGCAACTACAACGCGCTGAAGTCGTACACGCAGACCAGGTACGGCGTGGACGGGCTGTGGGTGCCGGAGACGATGGGCTGGGACGGCAACGCGCGCGGCACGGTCGGCAGCGACTACACCAAGAACATCCTGTCGACCGGCTACGAGGCCGCGTACAACATGTACCTGCGCTACCGGTACACCAACGACGCCACCTACCTGCGCGACGTCGCCTACCCGTACATGCGTGAGACGGCGAAGTTCTACTCGGCCATGCTGTCGCTCGACACCGCCACCAACACGTACTACATGGCCAACTCCAACTCCCACGAGACGTACTGGAACGTCCGCAACGCGATCACCGACCTCGCCGCCGTGCGGAGCATCTTCCCGCTGACCATCCAGGTCAGCCAGCAGCTCGGCGTCGACACCGGCCTGCGCGCCGGATGGCAGAACGTGCTCGACCACCTCGTGCCGTACCAGGTCGCGGGCGGCGCCTACCAGCCGCACCAGCCGCCGATCTCGCAGACCAGGAACAACGAGAACGTCTCGGCCGAGCTGATCTGGCCCTACAACATCACCGGCATCGGGTACCCCGACTACCAGACCGCGGTCAACACCTGGAACCAGCGGCCCTTCCCCTACGGCAACGTGTGGTCCAACGACGCGGTCCAGGCGGCCCGCCTCGGCCTCGGCGACCAGGCGTACCAGGGCATGAAGACGATGCTGCAGAAGTACCAGAACTACCCCAACGGCATGACCAACAACACCAACGGCGTCTTCGAGTACCTCGGCGTACACCTGTCGGCGCTCAACGAGTCGCTCATGCAGAGCTACAACGACAAGATCCGGGTGTTCCCCGCCGTACCGGCCGACTCCTCCTTCGTCGGGAAGTTCACCCTCCTGGCCAAGGACGGCTTCCTCGTCAGCTCCGAGCGCGAGGCGGGCGAGGTCAAGTACGTCGGGCTCAAGAGCCTGTACGGCAAGCAGGCCACGGTGGTCAATCCCTGGGGCACCCAGCAGGTGCGCGTGCGCCGGGCCTCGGACAACGCCATCCTGGCCACCTCCTCCGGCGCCGAGGTCTCCTTCGCCACCGCGGCGAACACGGTCTACGTCGTGGAGCGCACGGCCAAGCCGCTCAGCTCGTACTCCTCGGCCCGGCTCACCGGCACCGCCAACCAGAGCGCCAAGACGCTCAGCGGCACCGCCTCGGCCCTCGGCATCGGGGCGACGGGGAACGCGCTGGTGAACGACACCGAGCTCACCTACGACGCCAACTGGTACCACACGACCGCCAGGGGCTACGGCGACTACAACGACGACACCCACCACACCAACACGGTGGGGGCGACGGCCCAGTACACCTTCACCGGTACCGGCATCGAGTACCTCTCGGAGCGCAACGGTGACATGGGCAACGTGGACGTCTACCTCGACAACGTCCTGCAGACCAACGTGAACCTGTACGTCTCAGGAGCCAGGCAGGCCCAGCAGGTCGTCTTCAGCAAGACCGGCCTGTCCAGCGGGCAGCACACGATCAAGATCGTGAACAAGGCCACCGCGGTCGGCATGGTCGACGCCCTGCGGGTCCTCACCGGGACGTCCGGGACCCCGACGATCAGCCTGCGGTCCAGGGCGAACAACCTGTACGTCACCGCGCCCAGCGGCTCGCCGCTGATCGCGAACAAGTCCACCGCCGGGACCGCGGAGCAGTTCGAGCGCGTCGACCTCGGCAACGGCACCATCGCCCTCAAGGCGAAGAGCAACGGCCAGTTCGTCAGCGCGGAGAACGCCGGCGCGGAGCCGCTCATCGCCAACCGGCCCTCCGCCGGATCCTGGGAGACCTTCCAACTGGTCGGCAACCCCGACGGGACGGTCAGCCTCAAGGCCCAGGTCAACGGCAAGTACGTCTGCGCGGACGGCGCCGGAGCCCAGCCGCTCATCGCCAACCGCACCGCCATCGGCCCCTGGGAGTCGTTCGACCTGATCAGGAGCTGACAACGACCACGCTCCGGGGCGTACGCCGAGCGCCCCGGAGCGTGTCCTACCAGCGATGGGTGGCCGCCGTCCACGGCGACCGGCCCGCGGGATCAGTCCCGTACGGCCGTGATGAAGGCGAAGCTGCCGGGACCGGAGACGTCCCGCACGGTCATCCCGGCGGCGGACAGCCACCGCTTGAGCTCGTCCAGCTCGAAGAGCAGCATCCCCTCGACCCGGCTCGGGAAGTAGTGGGAGGCCTGGAAGTACCGGGCGATCGGGTCGGAGTCGAACAGGAACGTCATCAGCGTGAAGGTGCCGCCAGGCCGCAGGACCCGGCCCACCTCGGCGATGGCCCTGGCAGCGTCGTCGGGGAAGGCGTGCAGGGCGTTCCAGCAGTTCACCGCACCCATGGTGGAGTCACCGAACGGGATGTCGAGCGCGCTGGCGCGGACCGCAGGCACCTCGGGCAGCTTGCCGCGCAGCACCGTCAGCATCGGAAGGCCCATGTCGAGGGCGATCAGCCGGTCCCGGCCGACCGTCTCGGCCACCACGGTCGTCCACCGGCCGGCGCCCGCCGCGACGTCGAGCACCGGGCCGTCCACCGGACGGATGTGCTGCGCGACGTAGGCGTCCTCGTCGGCGAGGGTGACCGCGCCGCCCCAGTTCCCGCCGGCGATCCGCAGGAACGCCGGCCGGAGCACGGACTCGTAGTAGATGCCCATGGTCGGCATCTCCGCCAGCTTCGACAGCAGGTTCGCGGTCGCGTCGTCCTCGACGTCCGCCGCCGACTCGCTCACACCCTCCGACAGGTCGAGGATGCCGCGCGCGAGCGGGTACCGGGTCGCGCAGGCGTCGCACCGGACGACGTCGGGCGTGAAGTCGAGCGGGCCGCCGCAGGAGGGGCAGTGGAAGGCGTCCGCGTGGCGGGCGAAGAGCTCGGTCCCGGAATCCGCGGGAACCTCGGGCACGGTGGCGTCACCGGGCGAGACCGCTCCGCCGGCCACCACGGGGGCTCCGTACCGCACCGCGAAGTACGCCTTCGCGCCCGTGTAGCCGAGCAGGGTCCGGGTGTCGTTCTCCCAGTTCGTCGTGACCTGCGCCGGGGTGAGGGTCCGGACCCACTCCTGGTTGAACGCGCGCTCGTCGTCGGTCAGCTGCCACACCGAAGGCGAGGGCCACAGGGCGCCGAGGTCGGGGGCGTCGAGGTCCAGCGTGCGCAGGGCGCGGTCGAGCCTGCTCTGGTCGCCCGGGTCCAGGTCGAGGTGCTCGACGGCGGCCAGGATGCGGTCGCGGTCGCCGGGGAAGTGCGACAGGAGGTAGAGCAGGGCGAGCGTCAGCGGACGTCCCTTCACCGCGCCGCCCACCAGGTCGAGGTACCGGTCGAGGCCCTGCCGGACCGCCGTGGCGACCTCACCGTCGACGGCGGGGTACTCCGCCTCGGCGAGAAGGGCGAGCAGGATGATCACGTAGCCCTTGCGGTCGTCGCCGGCCTCGTCCAGGTACGCCACGAGAGCGGGCGTCGCCGCCAGCGCCTGTTCCGTCAGCTCGCCGTCGTTCCACAGCGCGCCGACCAGTCGCTGGTACTCCGTGTGGAGGTCGTCGGGGCCGGCGTTGGTGAAATCTTCCAGCAGATCGGCGACGGTCAGCTGCGTGGTGGAAACACTCATGTGCGCGTCCTTTCACGAAAGGTAAGACGGGGCTTTGAGTCCGCACTCGATAAGCGGTGTGCGACTACCGCGCCCAAGGTGCAATGCCAGCCGGCCGCTTCCGGGCCCAGCTCACTCCGCGCTCGTCCGGCGAGATATCCGTTTTACAAAATCCTCGCACCGGCGTCCGTCCGCGTCTTCTCCGAGCTTGCTTACCGGCATTTCGCCTGGCCTCGTCAGGACTCCTCACCAGGAGCACAGCAACCATAAAGATGCGGCCGGGCCTGGTGGCGAAACACCATAAGGATCATCGTGGGCGTTCCTCGGTTTCGGTACGGCGTATGAGGCCACTCGATTGGAGTGTCGGATTAATGACCAGGGATTTGATCGACCCAGCCGACATCGGCACGCACTACGACGAGCGCTCTCCCATCGGGGACGAGTTCCGCAACGGCCAGCTGCACATGTGGTACTGGTACGACAACGACGACGACACCCCGCTCAAGGACGCCGTCCACCGGATCAGCCGCAAGGTGACCGACACCCTCGGCCTGCGCCCCGGAGAGCGCGTGCTGGACGCCGGATGCGGGCCGGGCGAGACGGCCGTCTACCTGGCGAAGAACTTCGGCGTACACGTCACCGGCATCACGGTGAGCGCCTTCGAGATCGACAAGGCCAAGGAGCGGGCCGCCGCCACCGGCGTCGGCGACCGCGCGCACTTCGAGTACGGCGACTACATGGACCTGTCCTACCCGGACGGCTCCTTCGACGCCGTCCTGGCGCTCGAATCGCTCCAGAACGCCCAGGACCTCGGCCGGGTGCTCGGGGAGCTCTACCGCGTGCTCCGTCCGGGCGGGAGGATCTCGTTCTCGGACTTCAGCCTGGAGTCGGCGGCCGAGCCCGCGCGAGTGGCGAAGTTCATGGAGACACTCAAGCTGCGCGAGCTGCCCACGCTGGCGGAGTGGATCGAGCACGCGCGCGGTGCGGGGTTCGAGGTCGAGGAGTACACCCAGTGCGGCCCGAGGGTGTTCGGCAAGAAGTCGAAGTACATCAAGTCCGCGATGGACCAGAGAGACTCGATCGCCTCGAAGTTCGGCGAGGAGGCCCTGGCGGAGTTCTCACGCAGGCACCTGGGCTTCTTCGCCCCGAGGAAGGACCAGATCGGCTACGTGATCCTGTCCGCCCGCAAGCCGCTCCGCTGAACCCGTCCCCCTAGCGCTCGCGCGCGGGAACTCCCGTACCCCTACGCCCGGCACGCGGGGGTGACGGTGGCCCACGGTGGATGCATGATGGTGATGCGCGTCACGTTCCACGCCTCCCGAGCTTCCGCCACAAGCGACGACGCCGGCCTTCGACTGCCGGCACCTCCCGAGGCGCATTCGCACAGGGACCGGCGGGTCCGCACCGTTCACAGCCGGGGAGCCATGGATCCGCCGGTCGTCGACGCCCGCGGTCCGACCCCCATCGAGCCGAACCAGCGGAGCTGACATGACCACAGAGCCTGCTTTACACGAGCCTGAGCGCACCTCGGAGTTCTACGACGTCTCCAACCTGATCCTCATCGAGTTGTGGAGCGAGAACTTCCACCACGGATACTGGCTCTCGGACGACGACGAGAGCTCCAACCAGATCGCCACCGACCGCCTGACCGACCTGCTCATCGAGAAGTCGGATCTCGGGCGGGGCGGGCGGCTGCTTGACGTGGGCTGCGGAATCGGCACCTCGGTCTTCCGGCTGGCGGAGTCGTCGCCGGCGGAGATCGTCGGCATCTCCAACAACCAGGCGCAGATCGACGAGGCGAACCGCCGTGCGCGGGCCAAGGACCTGGACCACCGGGTGAGCTTCGAGAACGCCGACGTGCTGGCGCTGCCCTACGCCGACGAGTCCTTCGACGTCGTGTGGGTCTTCGAGGCCCTGATGCACATGGAGCGCCTCCCGACCCTGCGCGAGATCCGCCGCGTGCTGCGCCCGGGTGGCCGTGTCATCGTCACCGACCTCCTCCAGCACGGTCCCATGAGCGAGGACGACGTGCGGACCGTGGAAGATCACATGCGGGAGATGCATGCCAGCCCGCTGCTGGACGAGGAGACCTACCGCGCCCTGGTCGCCGAGTCCGGCCTGGAGGTGGACGAGCTGACCGACATCAGCGAGAACACCAAGAAGACGGCCTGGCGGGTGTACGACGCGGTGAACGAGCGTCACGACGAGATGATCGAGCGGTACGGCCCGGAGGTCGCCGGCGTGCTGGAGGTCTTCCGCAACCCGGTCGGCCTGCTCCCGCAGATGGGCTACCTCGTAGCCGTCGCGCGCAGACCCGCCTGACCCGAATGCTCTGCCGGCCGTGCCCAGCTTCGTCGGTGGGCACGGTCGGCAGGGGATGGGGGCCTTCAGTGCTCGTCGGCGATGCCGAAGTGCGCCTTGGCGAGTTCACGCTTGGCGATGGTGGACAGGAAGACCGCGAACCCGGCGTGGCTGTGGAACATGGACATGTCACGCCAGACGCGCTCGATGCGCTCCCCCTGGCGGACGGCGCTGGAGCCGGCGGTGGGGAACAGGAAGTTCTCGACCGCGTGCCAGCAGAGCTTCACCACCTCGTGGCAGATGGCGGCGATCCGCAGCTCCTGCTCCTTGGTGACCGACGCCGCGCCCTTGGCCGTGGCCTCGTCCCACTGCTGGACGGCGTTGAAGACGGCCGCCTGGCCGGTGGCGATCATCCCGGCGGCCTCGCCGTACCAGAACTGGTAGTCGGGGGCCTCGGCACGGGTCATGGTCGGGGGGAACGCGGTGGTCCGCGTGCGCATCAGCTCCTCGTACGCGTCGAGCGCGCCGAGCGCCATGCCGACCGCGAGGATGGCGTCCTCGATGACCATGAAGCTGAGCTGGCCGCCGCCGTACAGGGGGTTGCCGTGCAGGTCGCGCCCGGGGGTGCCGTCGGTGACGGTGACCTGGCTGACGTGCGTGGGAAGGGTGTAGCGGGCCGGGACCAGCCCGTTCTCCATGACGATGCTGTGCGAGCCGCTGCCCTTGAGTCCGAGCTGCCCGCCCCAGTCGCTCAGGCGCCGCCACTGGCTGCGCGGGGCCACGAACAGCATCGGCGCCGGCGGCTCCCCCTCGGCGGGGGACACCAGCGTGTGGCCGATGAAGTGGGTGGCGTACGGCGAGCCCGAGCAGTAGTTCCAGGTGCCGTTGAGCAGCCAGTCGCCGTCGGGCGTGCGCTCGACGGTGCCGCTCGGCATCACCGTGGCGGGGCAGATGAAGTCGCCGCCCTCGAAGAGCTCGGCTTGGGCCCCCTCGCCGAACAACGAGGCGGCCATCAGGGCGTGGGCGTGTCCGAGGCAGTACATCCAGCCGGTGGAGGGGCACCCCCGGGTGAGGGCCATCGTCACCCGCATGAAGGTGTCGACGCCGAACTCGTAGCCGCCGTAACGCCGCGGGGTGAGGATCCGGTAGAAACCGGCCTTGAGGAACTGCTCGTGGGTGTCCGGCGCGTAGAACGTCCGTTCCTCGGTCTCCGCCTGGCGGGCGACCAGCGTCGGTGCGATGGCCTCGGCCCGCGCGATGATCTCCGCAGGCGTGAGTCCGGGCTCGGGCGGGAAGACGACTCCGTACTCGGAGACATTCGTGGCTACTGCCATCGCTGCGCAGGTCCTTATCTCGAATGGGCGGTCATCCGGTCGCACGGCCTTCTTTCGCATCCGGCCATACGACCAAGCCTCACCCGCGCCGGCCGGGCGGGGCATCTCCCGGAGTGCGCTGTGCCGTTTCCCGTGCACGGCCTGGGAAAGAGCGCATTTTGGGAAATGCGCGGGGCCCACCGGGATGCAAAGGTCAAGACCTGCCGATCGATGCCGGGCGGCTCCCTGACCACGCGACGACATCAGGGACCGCCCCTCGATCGGCCTGAGCCGGCCAGAACATGAGAAGGTGCGTCGAATTGGTCGAGTTGTCGAAACCTGTCGGGCCCAGTCCCGTAGTCCTGCCGTCCCGGCTTCCGTCACTGACCGGAATGCGGTTCATCTCCGCGGCGATGGTGTTCCTGACCCACGCCCTGGGCGCCAACCTGTTCGCCTCCGCCGAGTTCACCAGCACGTACGGGATGCTGGTCATCCAGGGCGGCTGGGCGGCGGTCTGCTACTTCTTCATCCTCAGCGGTTTCGTCCTCACCTACGCGCAGCGCTCGACCGACACGGCCAAGACGTTCCTGCGGCGCCGCTTCCTCAAGATCTACCCGAACTACGCCATCACCCTCATCGCCGCCCTGATCCTGGTCGCCGTGGTGGCCAAGACGGCCATCGACGGCAAGGTGGCGCTGCTGCACTTCCTGCTGCTCCAGTCGTACTTCCCCACGATGGACATCAGGATCGCCTTCAACTCCCCGGCCTGGTCGCTGTCGTGTGAGGCGCTGTTCTACCTGTGCTTCCCGCTGCTGGCCCGCTACATCGGCCGGATCCGTCCCGAGCGGCTCTGGGCGTGGGCGGGCATCGTCGTGGCGGCGATCTTCGCGGTCCCGCTGCTGTCCATGCTGCTGCCCAGCCAGCCGCCCATCCCCGGCTTCGGCATGACCGAGTCGGAGATGTGGTTCGTCATGCAGTTCCCGCCGACCCGCATGCTGGAGTTCGTCTTCGGCATGGTCCTGGCCCGGATCGTGATGACCGGCAGGAAGCTCCCGATGGGCCTCGGCGGCTCGCTGGCGCTCGGCATCGCGCTGTACGCGCTGTCGCCGTTCTTCCCGCTGAGCTACAACGTCGTCGCCACCTCGATCATCCCGCTCGGCCTGATCATCGCCGCCGGGGCCGTCGCGGACGCCAAGGGCGAGACGAACTGGATCGGCAGCCGCCCCATGGTGAAGCTCGGCGAGTGGTCGTACGCCTTCTACATGTGGCACTACCTGATCCTGATCTACGCCCGCCAGTGGTTCGGCTCGCCCAAGGGCTGGAGCACCCCGGTCGGGTTCCTCATGCTCGGCGTGCTGTTCGCGATCACGCTGGCCCTGGCGTGGATGCTGTTCACCCTGGTCGAAGACCCGATCATGAAGCGCTTCGCCTCCTCAAAGCGCCGCCCCCGCCCCGGCGCCCTCCCCCCACCCCCCATCGAGGGCCCCCCCGCCGGCACCCAAGCCGCCACCGCCGAGCCGGCCTCTCCTGTCACCTCCACGGCGCCGACCCCCGCGCCCTAGCCACCTCCCGTCACGCGCGGCCCAGGCCACGACGGCGCGCTTCAACCGGCGTCGGCGCGGCGGCGTGCCAGAGAGAACGACGATGCCCGATCGCTGAAGCGATCGGGCATCTCTCTGAGGGGGCAGTCGACGGTGATCGAGCTAGGCGAGTCGCTAAGGCTCCAGATCAGGGGGACTTCTCGCGGGCGAGGATGGGCTGACGTCGCGCGCGGTTCGCTACGCGATCGCGTTGTCTGGAGAGTCCAGCCAGACGTGTTGGCCTTCGGGGGTGACCGTCATCCCGAACCGGGCTTTGGATGGCGTGCCCCAGGAGACCCACCGCAGATAGGCGGCCTCCACCTCGTCCCACAGATCGCGCGGTCCCCGCTGCAGGACCGCCACGGCCTTGTAGTCGGGCGCGTAGTGCACTTGGGCGTCGGACTCCCCCGACCACAGTGACAGGTGGAATTCGCCGCCCTCCTGGTACGCATGTGCGCCGTACACATCCGGCAGCAGTCCGGCCACGGCGATATCGGCCCCGGTCGAGGTACGCACCACCCGACGCGGATCGAGGTAGGTCGAGGACTTCCGGTAGCTTCCCTCAAGCCGCGGGAGATCCCATCGCTGTGACCGCAGCAGCATGAACCCGACGCCGTCGTAGAACCTCCCTACGGCCGTGCCGTCTCCGGCCGCGGTGAGCACGGTCAGGTAGCCGCCCTCCCACCGAGGCGTCCACGGGATCACGATCACCCCGCCGGGACGGGTCTGTTCCACCCAGGCGTACGGCACCTCACACACGCCACAGGTGACGTGTATCCGGTCGTATGGCGCACCCTCGGCCCATCCCACAGCGCCGTCCCCTTGAACCAGCCGAGGCGCGTGTCCCGCCCTTCTCAGGTTCTCGGCCGCCGTGGTGATCACAGCCCGATCGATTTCGATGCTGGTCACATTCCCGTCTCCTAGACGATGCGCCAGTAATCCCGCCGTCCAGCCCGTGCCCGTGCCGATCTCCAGGACTTCATCGCCGTCGAAGGGATCGAGCAATCCCAAGGCCGCCGCCACGACGACCGGCGAGGACGACGAAGAGGTGTAGTCGCCTTTCCCTTCCGCTATCTCGGTCGCGCCGTCGTCGAGCTGCGTGATGATCGCCGCATCGGAAT
The DNA here is from genome assembly GCF_040649355.1 of Sphaerisporangium sp. NPDC049002. Lineage (NCBI taxonomy): Bacteria > Bacillati > Actinomycetota > Actinomycetes > Streptosporangiales > Streptosporangiaceae > Sphaerisporangium > Sphaerisporangium sp. NPDC049002. The sequence goes on from NZ_JBEZFH010000015.1 coordinate 20,452, forward strand.
ACACGGCGTCCATCCACGCCTCGGGATCGGCTCCCCGGTCGATGAGATGGCCGGGGCCGTCGACAGCATCGCACCATGCTCTGTCGGGGACGAACATGTGACGCGGCACAGCGTGAAACACGCCCCGCCAGCTCTCATCCAGGTCTGTCAGTCGATCAATCAGGGCAGTGACGCGTTGATCAACGCTCACTTCTTCGTCGGCTTCTCGTGCTGGCCGGGCTGGTCGGGACGGGATCCGTCCGAGTTCGGTTTCGGCTTCTCCACCGGCTTGTCTGATGGCTTATCGCCGTCATGCTTGCCCATTGGTTGATCGCCTTCCGCCTGCGCTCTTCTCTTCGGGTTAACTCGCAGGCTGATCGTAATTCGGCCAGCCGAATACGACAAGGGCATGCGAAATTTGTTCCATATTCATCCATACGAATTTGGGCACAGACTCCCGAAGGCGATCAGAATTGAATAGAAGCCTTGTACACACAGGAGCCGCACACTAGCGGCAACCCGCCGCTCCCATAGCCCCACTCCCGATGGAGGTGTTCCCGTGAGGATGACGACGCCCGACCGCCGAAGTGATCGGGCAGCACCGCTCGCCACCTGGCGGGCCAGTCGATGGTGATCGAGTCAGGCGAGCTCTCCGGTCCTCGTGCCCTGGAGGAACGCGCGCCATTGGTTGGGGGTGAACCCCGATGATGCCCGCCCACGCTCAGAGCCGCTCGGGACGGATCCGGCCGATGTAGCGGGGTCCGGCTTCGGCATGACCGAGTCGGAGATGTGGTTCGTCATGCAGTTCCCGCCGACCGCATGCTGACTCAGATATCAGAGCCATGAAAGCATCTGTCCCTTCAAGGCTGGGCAAGACGCGAAGGGCACCAGCTTTGCGGAGGTCTTCTGCGGAGCTGCGGCCCGACGCCACCGCAATAGCCGGCACACCCATCTCCAGCGCGGCCTCGACATCGGCTGGGCTGTCGCCGATCAGCACAGCATCTGTCGCAGAGACCGGTTCATCGAATGCCGATGTCGCGCGTGTCAACGCAATCCGAACCAGCCCGGCGCGCTGGTCGTTATCCTCGCCAAACGCGCCGATATCCCAACGAATATGGCGGTCCAGGTCGAATGTCTTGAGCCTGATCTCAGCGACGCGACGGACATTGCCAGTCAGAACCGTTTGGACAACACCGGGCACTGCGGCGAGGGCATTGAGAGCATCGCCCGCTCCTGGAAGCGCTTGTCCGCGTTGCCGCAGCTCATCCTCCCGTTCGATGTGCGCCTCAGCAAGCGCATCAGCGAACCGCTCGAAGTCGTGTCGGTTGGCCGTCAGACCGTGCAATCTCGCTGTCTCTCGGAAGATCACCGCCTCGGTGATACCGTCGATTTTCGCCTGCTGCCGCATCGGCAGTCCGGTGACTTTCTCGAATGCCTGGGCAGACAAATCACGACCTACGCCCCGCGTATCGACGAGTGTGTGGTCGATGTCCCAAAGCACAATTTGGTGGGCCGACATGTTCCCCTCCACTCGTCAGCAGACGTGCTACAGACTGTCACACACAAGCCGCGACTAGGCCATGCTGTGGTCGGCCTGGTCCGAGCTCAACGCATCGACCAGGAGAGGTGCGCGCCGCTCGCATGGCTCCACTCCCAATGGATGTGTTCCGTGGAGATGACGATGCCCGACCGCCGAAGCGATCGGGCATCTCTGTTCGCCACCTGGCGGGGCAGTCGATGGTGATCGAGTCAGGCGAGCTCTCCGGTCCTCGTGCCGTGGAGGAACGCGCGCCATTGCGTGGGGGTGAAGACGAGGGAGGGGCCGCTGGGGTTCTTGCTGTCACGGACCGCGACGATGCCGGGCAGGTTGGAGGCCACCTCTACGCACTGCCCTCCGTCGCCGCTAGACCGGGAGGACTTACGCCATTCCGCCTTACTCAGGTCCATTGCGCCATCACTTCCTTGATGATGCCGAGGGATAGATTCTGCGGGAGGGCCGCAGCTCGTAGGGAGTCGTAGCGCCCTACCAGTGCTGTTACGGTCTCGCGGTCTCCCGCGGTGAGGCCGCGCGGTGCGCTCTCGACATACACGCTATACGGTGCCCCGCGAAGCTCGGCAATGGTGAAAGCGGCTTGCAGTCCGACGGCGGACCACGCGGCGCAGGGGACGATTTGGATCGTCACTCGCGGATTCTTGGCGACCTCCAGGAGCCAACCTAGTTGCTCGCACATCATGTCGGCCTCGCCCATGGGCCGGCGAAGAGCCGTTTCGTCGATAAGGCTCCAGATCAGGGGGGACTTCTCGCGAGTGAGGATGGCCTGACGTTGCATGCGGTTCGCTACACGTCGCTCCACCAGCTCGGGCGTGATCCCCGGCTCGTCCTCGAAGATCCTCCTGGCATACGACTCGATCTGAAATAGACCGGGGATCAAGAGAGGATCCCAGCATTGCAGCGCTGATGCCTGTGTCTCCAGCTCCATGAAATTCCGGTAATGCTCGGGAGCCGACTCCCATCTCGTCTCCTTCCAGAGCTCGCGGAAGACGCCGTCCAGTTTGAACGCTTTGTCGCAGGCGTCGGCGAATCTTCGGTCGGGCCGGCGCCGGAGCGTCTCCAGCATGCCTACCGTGCTGACCGACACGGTGAGCATGCGTGCCAGTTTCAGCTGGGTCCAGCCGGATTGAAGCCGCCGCTCGCGTAGCTCATAGGCGAAGCGGGCCTGAGGGGATTCGTCCGGGTTGATCTGGATCGGGTTAGGCATGTCCTTCTTCTCCTATGGTCTCACACCGTCTCACTAATCTGGCCAAGATCTCACCTGCATTGTGGTGAGACCGTGAGGCTGTTTCTCTTTTTAAACTACCGCCTCACCTGCACCCTTGGAAGGGCAATTTCCCGACAAGTGAGGGGTATCGCGATGCCGATCGCCACTGAACAAGATTCGGCGCCCCGGATATCGCGAATAGGCGAGGATTCAGGAGGATTTCCAATGAAAGCGCACAATCGGCAGGAAGAGCAGTTCATTCATCTTGTCCGATTGGCGTGGGATCTGCATAAGCGGGGCCTGAGCGCCGCGGTCGATCTGCCGAGAGGGAAGGAGCCGATCCTGCTGGTCACCCGGCCATCGGGTCCGCTCAGGGTCATGGCCCTGGTGCTGAACGGCACGTGGTTCTTCACCTGGGGCCGGGGTCGCGATCAGCGGGTACGCGCGCTCGCGGGCGAGGCGGCCGAGCGGGTGTGGGAGGTGGCGCGGTGAGGACGGCGGGACTGCTCGGCTCCATCGACCTCCCGGGTACGCCGGCCTCGGCCTCGTCGGCACGCGCGTACGTCCGGGAGTTGCTCGGCGCGGCGGGGTGGCGGGAGGTGGACGAGGTGGAGCTACTGGTGAGCGAGTTGTTCGCCAACGCCGCGCGGCATTCGGACTCCGGACGCCGGGAGTCCGGGGTGGTGAGGGTGGTGGTGACCCACACCGGTCACGCGTTGCGGGTCGAGGTGATCGATGAGGGGTCCTCCGATCACACGCCGCGCGTCCAGCAGGCGAACGCCGACGGAGAGGGCGGGCGGGGACTGTGGCTGGTCGACCAGATCGCCTCGTCGTGGGGGGTGCGAGAAGCCCCAGCGGGACGCGCGGTGTGGTTCGAGATCGCGACCGTGAGTTCCGGCGCCGGGCATACCGGCGTAGCTCGCCCAGAGCGTGCGTGAGGACCTGTCCATCCGGCATCCGTGGCCGGAAGGTGGGTGACGGACTTCAGAGGCTCGCGGCGATGCCGTCGAGGAGGTGGTCAAGGCCGTACGCGAACCGCTCCTCCGGGTCGGTGTACGTCCGGCCGCCCTCGACCGTCATCCGCGTGAACAGGGGGTAGTCGCCGCTCTGGATGACCGACTGGATGTAGGGCACCTGCATGGCCATCCACTGGCCGAGATCGAGCCCGGTGCGCCGCAGCGCCTCGGCCTCCGCCAGCTCGGAGGCGACGAACCCGTTGACGTAGGCGGCGACCGTTCCCACCATGGTCAGCATGCCGTCGATGCCGAGGCCGAGCCCGTCGACCATGCCGAGGGCCGTCTCCATCAGCCGGATCTGGTTGGGGCCGGCCGCCTGCCTGGCGGCGGCCAGCGGCGCGAGCCAGGGGTGAGCGCGTATCGCCTGACGGCTGCGCACGGCGAGCCCGCGCAGGTCGGTGATCGCATTCGTGTTCAGCGTTTCGCGGCGAGGATGATCTCGTTGGCGACGGCGTCGCGGTTGGCCTCGTCGAGGAGGTAGAAGTGGCCGCCGGGGAACACCCGCATGCGAGCTCCGGCGTCCGTCCTCGCCTCCCACGGCAGCAGTTCCTCCACCGGCACTAGCTCGTCGCGGTCGCCGCCCAGCACGGTCAGCGGGACCGAGAGCCGTCCGGTGAGGTTCTGCCGCGCCAGCCGGGCCGCCAGGGCGAGGTCGGAGCGCAGCAGGCCGAGCACGTAGTCACGCCAGAACGGATTCTCCAGGATCTCGTCGGGGGTTCCCCCGCCCAGCCTGATGACGGCGAGCAGGGTCTCCTCGTCGTACTCCGCGGCCTGCGCGACCTTGGTCCCGCCCGGCGGGTGCGCGCTCAGGACGAGCCTGGCGCGCAGCCCGGGGTCGGCGAGGGCGACGGCGACCGCGACCGCCACGCCCATGCTGTGGGCGAAGAAGACCGTTGGACGGACCGGCAGCCGCGCCAGCTCCTCCACGATCCCGTTCACCACAGCCCCGGGATCGCCGGGCGTCTCGGCGAAGCCCTCGCTGAAGCGGCGTTCCCTGCCCGGCAGGGTGACGCCGAGAATGTCGTACTCCTGGGGCAGGACGGCCAGCAGCGGTGACAGGGCGTTCGGTCCCGCGCCACCGTGGGGGAAGAGGACGATGCGGCCCTCGGGCTCTCCCTTGGCCGCCCGCATGTAGGCCGTCCATGCCCCGGACCTCGCGCGTCGCGCGTGTTGTTTTACCGTCATCGATGAACGAAGGGCTTTCTCTTCTAGAAGCCGGCGACGGCGGGGATGACCCGCTTGCCGATGAGCTCCACCTGCCGGACCGGGTCCGGGCCGGCGACGATGCCCATCGCCGTCCGCACCCCGAGCTCGCCGAGCGCGCGCAGCATCTCGATCAGGCCGGCCGGGTCGACGCCGGCGCCCATGTCGAACGGGAAGATGCAGGTCTTCTCGATCGCGTCGTAGTCGCGGCCCTCTGCCTCGCAGTGCCCGCGCAGGACGTCCAGCTTGGCGGGCAGCTCGGGACCGGGGTAGAGGTTGCAGGCGTCGGCGTACCGCGCCACCAGGCGCAGGGTCTTCTGCTCGCCGCCACCGCCGATCATGATGGGCGGGTGGGGGCGGGTGATGCTCTGCGGCAGGTTCAGCGGCCGTTCGAGCTGGTAGTGCGCCCCGGTGAACGGCCGCTCGTCGCCCTGCTCGCCGTCCCACATGCGATGGCAGATCTGGACGGTCTCCTCAAGCCTCTCGAAGCGCTCGGCGAGGGAGGGGTACGGGATGCCGAGCCCGCGGGCCTCGTCCTCGTACCAGCCGACGCCGAGGCCCAGCATGGCCCGCCCGCCGGACAGGACGTCCAGGGACGTCACCGTCTTGGCGAGCACGCCGGGCTCCCGGAAGTGGACGCCCGCCATCACCGGCGCGAGCAGGCAGCGCCGCGTGTGGGCGGCGAGCAGGGTGAGCGTCGTGAAGCACTCCAGTTGCGGCGCCTCCGGGCCGCCCGCGTGCGGGCCCTGCCAGACGTGGTCGCCGACGCCGATCAGCGAGAAGCCGGTGTCGTCGGCGGTCTGTGCGATCTCTACAAGCGTGTCCGCTATCCGGGTGGTTCCGCCCTCCCAGGCGAAGTCCCCGATTACCAAGCCAACTTTCACGCCGGCCTCCCATCGGCTTTCGATGATCACTGCCTGTCACCCCCGGAGCCGTACGGCTCCGGGGTTCGTCACCGCGGCGGGCGAGCCGTCGCGAACCTCGGCGGCCTTCCTCCGGAAGGCCGGGGCGGGCTCTACACCGCCTGGTAGCGCAGCACGCAGACCCCGGAGTCGAACGTCCGGGTCTCCACGAGCTTGAGGTCGACGCGCTCCTTGAGTCCGGCGAACAGCGGCCTGCCCTCGCCGAGCACGACGGGATGCACCCAGATCCGGTACTCGTCGATCAGGCCCTGCCGGATCAGGCTCTGCGCGAACCCGGCGCTGCCGTAGATCAGCATGTTGCCGCCGGGCCGCTCCTTCAGCTTCGCGATCTCCTCGGCGGGGTCCACGGCGATCCTGGAGTTGGCCCAGGCGGTCTTCTTCAGCGTGCGGGAGAAGACGACCTTCTCGACGCCGTTCATCTTGTCGGCGAACGCACCGGTCTGCTCCGGCCAGTACCCGATGAACACCTCGTAGGTCCTGCGTCCGAGCAGCAGGGTGTCGACCCCGGTGATCTGCTCGTCGGCGTACCCCTCCATGCCGCTGTCGAAGACGCCGATGTTCCAGTCCAGCTCCCCGCCGGGACCCTCGACGAAGCCGTCGAGCGTCACGAACTGCGCGAGTATGACTTTCCTCATGGAGCCTCCAGACGGTGGAGCGGCCGTCAGTGCACGTCCGCGGGCACCCGGGCGTCGAGCAGGACGGGCAGGCTGCGGTGGCCGTTCATGATGAAGGTCGGCAGCGGCTCCAGCGCGTCGGCCGGGACGGCGAGGCTCAGCTCGGGGAAGCGCTCGAACAGCGTGGACAGGCCGATCGCGCCGATCAGGCGGGCGATGCCGGCGCCCAGGCAGTAGTGGGGGCCGTAGCCGAAGGACAGGTGCTCCTTGTCGGGGCGGGTGATGTCGAAGCTGCCGGCGTCCTGCCCGTGGAGCGCGGGGTCACGGCCGACCGCGCTGTAGTTGACGAGGATCGGGTCGCCCTTGGGGATCGTGACGCCGTCGAGCTCGATGTCGGCGGCGGCGAACCGCAGCGGCAGGCTGGCCAGCGGGGCCTGGCAGCGCAGCGTCTCCTCCATGACGTTCTCCCAGGAGATCTCGCCGCTGAGGACGAGGTCGCGCTGCTCGGGGTGGGTGAGCAGGCCCGTGGTGGCGTTGTCCAGGAAGTTGATGGTGGTCTCCGAGCCGGCGCCGAGGATCGCGAAGATCGTGTCGGTGAGCTCGTCCTCGCTGAGCCGTGAGCCGTCCTCGTCGCGAGCGGCGATCAGGTCGGTGGTGATGTCCTCACCGGGGTTGGCGCGCTTGCTGGCGATGAACCCGGCCATCGCGTCCCGCCAGCCGGCGAGGATCGATCCGGCCTGCTCGGGGCTGACGGTGGTGTCGACCATCATGTCGATGACCACGGCCGTCTTGGCGAGGGCGGTCTCGTCCATGCCGATCAGGTCGGCCACCAGCCGGGCGGGAAGCGGGAAGCAGAACCGCTCACGCAGGTCCACCACCTGGCCGGGCTCGGTGGCCGCGAGCCCGTCGAGGAGCTGGTTGGTCAGCTCCACGATGCGCGGCCGGATGGCCTCGACCCGGCGCGGGGTGAACGCCTTGCCGATCAGCCTCCGCAGGCGCATGTGGTCCTTGCCGTAGGAGGTGGAGATGTTGTTCATCGCGACCCAGCTGATCAGCTCCCAGTCCGGCGGGATCTGGCCGGTGAGGAACGCCGTCCAGTGGGCGCGGGCGCTCTTGGTGACCCGGGGGTCGGTCAGCAGCTGCCGGATGACGTCGTGACGGCTGACGTACCAGGCGAGGACACCACCCGGGAGCTCGACCTGCGTGGCGGGACCCTGGGGCCGCAGCCTGTCGGCCTCGCCGTGGATGTCCTTGCCGGTGATGTCGAGGGCGGGACAGCGTTGTTCCATGAGTGTCTCCAAGATCTGGCGCTGGCCCGCACGCCAGCGGGAACAGGCGGACGATCGGACCGGGCCTCCCCCGAAACGCCGGGAGACCCGGACGCGGGTTATTCGGGCAGCCGGATCGACAGCGAGTGCCGGAACTGGTTGCGGGGGTCGTACTTCTTCTTGACCTGTTGGAGGCGCGGGTAGTTGTCCTTGTAGTACAGGGTGTGCCAGGGCACCCCCGAGGTGTTCAGCACGGGGTCGGCGAGGTCGGCGTCGGGATAGTTGATGTACGCGCCGTCGCTGTACTCGTCAGGGCCGGGGACGCCGCCGCTCCCGGCGTACACGTCGGCGAACAACCGCCTCATCAGCGCGAGGTTGGTGTCGTCCTCGGCCGGGCTCGCCCAGGCGCCGAGGAAGGCGGCCTTGAGGATGGAGTCGCGCTGCGCGGTCGCCGTGGCGTCCGCGGGGACGGTGTTCACCTGGCCGCCGTAGCCGACGAGCAGGAGCTGGGTCGGGTTGTACACCTCGGCGGTGAAGTGCCTGTGGATCTCGGCGATCTGGCCGTCGGTGTACCCCTTGCGCAGGTACGCCGCCTTGATCTTGAACCGGCGCACACCCGGGTTGCCCGGGTCGCCGTAGCCGGGGTAGGCCGCCGCGTACAGCCACGGCTGGACCTCCTGGAACCGGAACGACGGCTCCACGCCGATCCCCTCGGCGCACTCGTCGAGGAAGGCGGACATGAGATCCTCCGCCCCGGGCGTCCCCTCGTCGATCAGGGCGCCGACCATCATCCCGGGCGGGGTGGCGGAGTGGGTGGCGTGGAAGTAGGGGAACAGGCGGGCCTGCGGCGTCCCGGCCGCGCTGTTGTTCTCGCACCAGGTGAAGAAGTTGCGCATCAGCTTGGTGAAGGCCGCCTTGTCCATGGCGTCCCACGACCACATGGCGATGCCGCTGCGCGTCGCGGACGGAGCCTTCGGGAGCAGGTCGGCAGGGTCGGAGGAGTCCACGCCGGGGCTGCGCATCCAGTAGCGGGTCACGACGCCGAAGTTGCCGCCACCGCCGCCGGTGTGCGCCCACCACAGGTCGCGGTGCGGGTCGCCCGGCTCGCGGGTGGCCACGATCGCGCGTGCCTCCCCGTCCTCGCCGACGACCACGACCTCCACCGCGTACAGGTAGTCGACGACCGCGCCTAGGCTGCGCGACAGCGGGCCGAACCCACCGCCCGCGAAGTGCCCGCCCACGCCGACGTCGGGGCACATGCCGGCGGGGATGGTCACTCCCCACCCCTTGAACAGCACACGGAAGACGTGGCTCAGCATCGCGCCGGACTCGATGGCGAAGGCCCGCATCGCGCTGTCGTAGTAGACGTCCTGCATCTCCGAGATGTCGAGAAGGATCTTGACCTCGGGGTTGGTGATGAAGTCCTCCAGGCCGTGCCCGCCGCTCCGCACCGCGAGCCGCCGCCCGGTGGCCACCGCCTCGCTGACCGTGTCGACGACCTGCTGGGTCGAGGTGACCACGCGCACGAAGTCGGGACTGCCGACGAACCGGTGGTTGGTGCCTCGCAGCATGCTCTGGTAGCGGGGGTCGTCGGGGGTGATGGTCGAGGCCCCGAACGCCGCGGGACGCCTCTCGCCGGCCTCCTCGCCATGAAGGCCGTTCGGGTAGCCGCGGCTCTGTAGGTCGGTCATGTTCGTTCCTCCCGTGGCGGCCGGCGGCGTCGATCACCGCCCGACCGGTCATGGTCAGTTCGGCTGTTTCCAGCGTGCGGTCACGGCGATATGGGTGTCATCTCCGGGTGTGCTCTTCACACAGGGCGCGGGATATCGCTCCGCTGTTCCCGCATCTGACGGCGTGGCGGCGTGAAAACAAAGCAACCGCAAAGATGCGGCGCCCCCTGACGGTGACCAGCATTGGGCTCAGAAATCCAGGCAGTTTCGCGTCCGGCGAGCCTGGCCCCGGAAAGGCGGCCAGGCCGATCGTGCTGCGCGGGCCCGGCCTTCCTGCCTCTGATGAAAGGACGCGCACGTGGATGAGGCGAACCGCTCCGGCAAAATCGTCATCGACGCCTTGTTCTCCGAATACACGTTTCCGAACTTCCTCGACCCCATCAAGAAGCGGGCGAGGGAATTCGAGGAGCTGTACCCGAGGTACCGCATCGACATCGGCAGCCATTACTTCCAGAACCTCGGTGAGGAGGTCTCCAAGGCCGCCCTCGCCGGCCGCCCGCCCACGATCGCGTCGTACTACAGCGGCGCGAGCGAGCTGGCCCGTGACACGCTGACGCAGGACGGCAGGCCGCTGTTCACTTCGGTGGAGAAGGCCATCGGCGGGCGCGAGGAGATCCTCGGGCAGCCGGTCGTGCTCGGCGACGTGGTCAGGGCGGGACGAGACTTCTACACGATCGACGGCACGTTCTGCGCCATGCCGCTGACCCTGTCGACCATGCACCTCTACACCAACACGACGCTGCTGCGCGCGGCCGGCGTGCGGGAGGTGCCGCGTACGTGGCAGGGCATCGAGGCCGCGTGCGAGGCGGTCGCCAAGCTCGACGGCGGCCCCTCCCACGGCATCAGCTGGGCGAACGACGGCAAGTTCTTCCAGCAGGCGATGGCCCAGCTCGGCGCCCCGCTCACCGACGGCGACAACGGCAGGACCGGCCGCGCGACGACCATCGACCTGGCCTCCCCCGAGATGCTGGCGTACGTCACGTGGTGGCACCGCCTGCACCGGGACGGCCACTACCTCTACACCGGCAAGACCGAGGACTGGGAGGGCTCGTTCAAGGCCTTCGCCGACCAGCAGGTGGTCTTCCGGTTCAGCTCCTCCTTCGACGCCCCGTACATGGTGAAGGCCGCCAAGGCGGGCGGGTTCGACATCGAGGTGAGCCCGACCCCCCACAACGGCGACATCCCGCTCGGGGGCAACTGGATCGGCGGCGACGCCATCTGGCTGGCCGACGGGCTCGACAAGGAGACCGAGGACGGCGCGCTGGCCTTCATGCAGTACCTCAACAGCCCGCGCAACGCCGCCGAGTGGCACAAGGTGTACGGCTCCTCCCCGGTGACGTACGGCGCGATCGACCTGCTGGAGCGGGACGGCTGGCTCGGCGAGCACTCCTACCACCGGGTGACCATCGACCAGCTCGCCTCGACCAGCGGCACACCCGGCGCGAGCGGGGCGATGCTCGGGCACTTCGCCCAGATCCAGCACGCCATGATGGACGCCATGGAGGACGTCATGGGGCGGGGCGCCGACCCGATCGAGCGGTTCACCCAGGCCGCCGGCCAGGCCACCCTGCTGCTCGACGACTACGGCGCCAACTGCCGCGGCACGGGCCCGCGCGCCTCCCACTGCCTTCTCATCGACAGCTAGACCGGGTCCTGTCACAACGAGAACGGCCGGCGGGGGATCCCCGCCGGCCGTTCTTCTTGTCGGCGCCGCTCAGGAGGCGACCAACTTCTTGGGTGAGGGGACGTCGAGGGGACGTCCCGCCGTGTGGTAGAGCCACCACTGCACGAGCATGAGGTTGACGGTCCAGCCGATCCAGCGGGCCGCCTCAAGGTAGTAGGTGAAGCCGATGTCGAGCGCGAGTGACATCCCGACGTTGACGATCAGGACGCCCCAGATGTTGTTCATGACCAGCGCGAAGCTGTAGAGCATGAAACGGCGGTGCAGGTCGTAGCGCCTCTTGCGGGCGAAGACGTACGCGGCCACGGTGGTGCCGATCCACAGGATCGTCGCCATGGCGACGCCGATCTGGCCGACCTGCGGCGCGAACCGCACGATGATCAGGCCGACCACGCCGCCGACCACGGCCGAGACCACGTACACCCGGCCGGCGACCCGGTGGAAGGCCGGGTGGCGCTTGCGCAGCCACGGCCACACCTGGAAGACGGCGGTCACGATGGCCAGCGTGCCGGCCACCATGTGGACGACCAGCAAGGGGTAGTACATCGGGAAGCCGTCGTGCGGCGGCGTCGGGGCGGTGCGCTCGGGCACGTACGGGCTGACCTGGTAGAACAGGAACGCCACGACGACCAGGAGCAGCGGGATGATCCAGGGGCGCCGCCACCACGTCGGCCGGGTGGGGGATGCGGCGGCCGGTGGGCGGGGGCGCCCCTCCGGTTCGCCGGCCGGGAGCGCGGGCGCGCCGGCGTTGTGGGTGTCAAGGGTCACGGTTGGTTCCTCCTGCTCGACGGGATCCGTCAGGGGCGGAATACGTAGCTCACGTCCGGGGGCTGCTTTCCGGCGAGCAGGGCGCCGAAGACGTCGGCGACGGCGCCGGGGCCCTGTGCGTGCCGGATGGTGAGCCACGACTCGGTACTGTCGACGAACCCGTCCTCGGCCTTGGTGTAACGGGCGTGGTACTGCTCCGCGCCCTCGTTCTCGATGGCCTCCGCCTCGACCAGCGGGGTGAAGAAGAACTCCGGCTCGGGCCCGGGCAGCGGGGGCGGCTCGATGCTCGATCCGGGGTGGGTGAAACCGACCAGCGCGGTGTGGCGCAGGTCGGCGGCCAGCCGCTCGCAGGCGGCGGACTGCCGGCCGGCGTCGCCGGTCAGGTCGACGAGCACCACAGGCCCTGTGGCGGGAACCGACGACAGCGCGTCGTAGGTGACGACCGTGTCGTACAGGCCGAGACCCTCGGTGAAGGCGGCGTTGCCCGCGGAGGTGACGCCGATGACCGAAAGGCCGGTGGACCGGGCCGACAGCCGCTGCGCGAGCCCGGCGGCCACCTTGCTGGAGGCGCTGGTGACGACGACGGACCGCACGCCCTCCGCGGCCTGCCGCTCCAGCATGCCGGCGAGGTTGAAGACCGCGGGGTAGACGGCGCGAAGGACGGCCCGGCGGTCGTCGCGGGCGTCCGGCTCGCCCGCGAGCGAGAAGTTCCAGTACCACGGCGGCAGGTAGTGGAGCTGCGGCGTGGTGTCGGCGAACCCCTGGGGCGTGGGCTCCGGCGCCACCACGTGGTGGCTCGCCATCGGCATGAAGCCGTAGTATCGGCTCCCCACGGCGACGTCCGGGTGGCGGGACTCCTCGACGCGCGCGAACCCCCAGACCGGCACCCGCCCGTAGCCCTCGGGGCCGGGGAAGGCGTCCCAGTAGGAGAAGCCCGGCTCGGAGAACCGCGCGTAGGTGACGTTGTTCGTCGTGAGGCCGAACCTCTCGACGGCGAGGCTCACCTCGCCTGGCTTGAGGGTGGGGAGCGGCGCGTCGCGAACCTCGCTGACCGTCAGGTCGTCGAGCTTGAACACCAGATCCCATCTGTCCGGCTGAGGCACTTGCGTCTCCTAGATACGTCGCGCGATGAGTGACCCCGCATCACATCGTCGTCTCGCGAGGTCAGGCGCCGCACCTTCTGGAATGCGCGGTGGCGGGACCCCGGTGAACCGCGCATTCCAGAACAAAAAAGCATCGCCGCGGCGAGCCCCTGAAGGCTCACTGCGGCGATGCCGCGTACACATGCGGCCCGTGGGGACGGGCCGCGGGATCAGCCGAGCAGCTCTCGCACCTCGACGCCGCCGCGCCAGGTGCCCGGGCTCTCCTTGGCGATCTCGACGGCGTGGTCGAGGTCACGCGCCTCGATCACGGTGATGCCGCCGAGCACCTCCTTGGCGTCGATGAGCGGGCCGTCGGTCACACCGTCGCTGCGCACGGCCTTGGCGCCCGAGCTGGGCTGGAGGGCGTAGCCGGTGACGATGCTGCCGCCGAGCTCGCCGATCTTCTCGGCGAAGGTGCCGTGGGCCTCCAGCTCGTCCTGGGGGGTCTCCGACCAGTCGGCGGGGGCGGGAGCGTAAAGCAGAATCGCGAACTGAGCCATGAGGCTCTCCTTCCGTTGTCGTCACTTTGTTACCTACAACGAACCGGCCACCATCGCGCCGGCGTCCGCCGGGAGACGATGGTACGGCTCGTGTCGTCCTGCGTCCTGTGGTCGACGCATTCGGCCCGGCGCCTTGGGCGGGCCCCCCGGAGAGGCCCGCCCTCGGCACCTAGACCTTCTGGGCGGCCGGCACCTCCGCGGGTGCGGGCTCGGCCTCGGCCGGGCCCTCCCCCGGGCCGCTGGGAGCCTGCCCGAAGGGGGGCAGGTCCTTGAGCACGACCGCGTTGAGGATGGCGACTCCCAGGACTATGAGGGCGCTCACGCCGGCCACGATGTGCAGGCCGTTGGTGAACGCCTCGCGCGCGGGGACGAGGACCGCCGAGGCGATCTGCTCGGGAAGCGCGGCGGCGGCGGAGGCGGCGCCGGCGATGCTGTCGCGAGCCGCGTCGCTCGCCGCCGCGGGAAGACCGGCGGGTATGGCGTCGGCGATCTGGCTCCGGTACACGAGGGTGCCGATCGTGCCGACGGTGGCGATGCCGCCCGCGTAGCCGAACTCGTTGGCGATCTGCGTCAGCGACGACGCCGACCCGGCCTTCTCCGGCGGGACGGTCCCGACGACCAGGCCGACGCCCAGGGTCAGCAGGGGGCCGCCGCCGAGACACCAGATGGCGTAGCCCACGATCAGGCCCGTGGCGCTGCCGTCCGAGCCGGACAGCGTGATCACCACCATGCCGGCGACGACGAACAGCAGGCCGCCCGCGATCAGGACGCTCGGGCGGATCCGGCCGGCGAGCTGCGGGCCCACCGTCAGGCTGACGATGCCGAGGAGCAGTCCGGGCAGCAGGCCGAGGCCCGCCTGGAGCGGCGTCAGGCCCGCCACCGTCTGGAAGAACTGCGCGACGAACAGCATCGTCGTGCCGGTGAGCGCGCTGTAGAACAGCATGCTCGCCAGCTCGGTGTTGAAGATGCGGTTGTTGAACAGGCGCAGGTCGAGCAGGGGGTCGGTCAGCGCGCGCTGCCGCCGTACGAACGCCACCGCGAAGATCGCGCCCAGCACCAGGGCCACGACCGGCACCACGGCCCAGCCGTCACGGGCCAGCTCCTTGACCCCGTAGATCATCGGCAGCAGCGCCACCAGGGACAGGACCACGCTGACGAGGTCGGTCTTGCCGGCCTGCGGATTGCGGTACTCGGGCAGCAGGCTCGGGCCCGCCACCAGAAGCAGCACCATGGGCGGCACGCCCACCAGGAACACCGAGCCCCACCAGAAGTGGTCGAGCAGGATGCCTCCGACGAGCGGGCCGATGATGGCGCCGACCGAGAAGGCGCCCGCCCAGATGCCGATGGCGGAGGCGCGCTGCTTGGCGTCGTGGAACATGTTGGTGATCAGCGAGAGCGTGGACGGGCCGAGCGTTGCCCCGGCGGTGCCGAGCAGAGCCCTGGCGATGATCAGCATGAGCGGGCTGGTCGCGTAGGCGGCGAGCACGGAGGCGGCGCTGAACGCCGCCGCGCCTATCAGGAGCAGCTTGCGGCGGCCGATCCGGTCGCCGAGGTTGCCCATCGTGACCAGGAAGCCCGCCACCATGAAGCCGTAGATGTCGACGACCCACAGCTGCTCGATGCTGTTGGTGTGGATCGCCGTGGTCAGGTGGGGCAGCGCCAGGAGCACCACGAACATGTCGAGGGAGACGAGCATGGCGGGAAGGGCGATCACCGCCAGACCTATCCACTCGCGTTTCCCCGCTTTGGGTTGCACAGCGTCTGTCACGTTCCCGTTCCTCTCTTCGTCGGCCGCGATCAGCGAAAAAGGCTGGTACCGAGTGAGATGGTGCGATTTACATGGATTTGCTCGTTTTATGCCGGATTCTCCGGAACACGCGAGAGGGGGCGAACCGGCCAGTGAGTGCTGACAGCGGCGCCCCCTTTCGTCGGGATCCCGGATGCGGTCGGTCACTCAGACGGCGCCTGCCGCGCGTGTTGTGCGTGGACGAAAGGCGCGCCCAAGGACCGCCGCGAAAGGATCCGGCGAGAGACAGAGCAGTAATCCCGTACACCCCGCGCCACGAAAGGCAGGAAAGCGGGGACGTTCGTAAGTCGCACCGACGAGGTCAGAAACCGGTCAGAGCAAGCCATGAGGGAACACGCCGACACCAGCCGACCCGAGATACTCCCGGCTCCACCACCGATCCCGCGCACGGGCGAACCTCCTGGTGATGTGAAGCCAAGCCATCCACCTGTCATGCCGGCCGGCACGCTCCTTCCTTCCGGCGGAACCCGGGCGACGACCGCCCGCCGATGCTCTCCACAGCATTATCTCGTCGCCCACTCGGTGGAGACTTCTTTCAAAGTGCTCTTTCACGTGGGCGGAAGATGATGATTGTTCCTATTTTTTAGGTAATTGACGCATTCTCAGGTGACCGTTCCGTGACATTTCCCGGGGCCTTCGCCGGGGCCCGCCGTGTCAGGCCCGCGTGCCCGCCTTCTCCGCCCGGCGGGCCGGCCACGTCTCGACGATGCGGTCGCGGCCCTGGTTGCCCCGCACCAGCAGGTCGGCGAGGGCGCCGGAATCGGCGGGGTCCAGGCTCCGCAGCACGTGCGCCGCCTGTGACAACTCCCGCACCACCGTCTCCAGCACCACGGCCACCGCGTCGGCGTTGTGCTGGAGGATGTCGCACCACAGGGCCGGGTCACCGGTGGCGATGCGGGTCGCGTCCTGCAACCCCTTGCCCACCAGCGACAGCATGGTCTCGTCCGCGCCCGCGAACCCGGCGGCGAGCGCCGCCGCCACCAGGTGCGGCGCGTGCGACACCGCGGCGACGACCCGATCGTGGGTGCTCGGGGCGAGCACCTCGGGCTCGGCCCCGCACACCGACACCAGCTCGGCCACCATATGGAGGCGCTCCGGCGGCGTCGCCGCGTGCGGGCACAGCGCCCACGGCCGGCCGGTGAACAGGTCGGCGCGGGCGGCGAACGGGCCGGACAGCTCGCGGCCTCCCATGGGATGCCCCGGTACGTAGGTGGTCAGATCGCAGCCCGCGCGCTCGGCGTCGGCGACGATGCGGGCCTTGGTGCTCGCGACGTCGGTGTACACGGCGCCGAGACCCCGGGCCTGGGCGTCGAGGAGCACGTCCACGACGGTGGACGGCGGCGTGGCGATGACCACCACGTCGGCGGGGGGATCGCCGGGCGTCAGCGCGACCCCTGCTCCCATCAGCTCCGCCTTCGCGACCACGTCGCCGTCCCGGTCGGACAGCGCGACGCGGACGCCGGAGCGCCGCAGCGCGAGTGCGATCGAGGTGCCGATCACGCCGCTGCCGAGGATCGAGACGCGGCGAAGTGTGGACGGATACATCAGCCCTCCCCAAGTGCCCTGGCCGAGCTCTCAGCCGGCCAGAAGCTCCCGCTGTGTGGACGGCTGACGGCCCATGAAGGCGCTCAGGTCCCTCATCGTGTCCGCCAGCACCTCCAGGTCCTCCGCGACCAGGGCCTGCGGCCCGTCGCACAGCGCGATGTCGGGGTCGGGGTGTACGTCGACGATGAGGCCGTCGGCGCCCGCCACGATGGCCGCCCTGCTGAGCGGCAGGACGAGGTCGCGGCGACCGCCGGAGTGGGAGGGGTCGACGACGACCGGCAGATGTGACAGCCGCTGGGCCACCGGCACCGCCGAGATGTCGAGGGTGTTGCGGGTGGCGGTCTCGAACGTGCGGATGCCGCGCTCGCACAGCACGATGTCGAGGTTGCCGCGCTGGGCGATGTACTCGGCCGCCATGAGCCACTCCTCGATGGTGGCGTTCATGCCGCGCTTGAGCATGACGGGCTTGCCGACCGCCCCGACGGCCTGCAGCAGCGGGAAGTTCTGCATGTTGCGGGTGCCGACCTGGAGCATGTCGGCGTAGGAGGCGACCATGTCGACGTCGTGGGCGCCGACGACCTCGGTGACGATGGGCAGGCCGGTCTCCTCGCGCACGTCGGCGAGGATCCGCAGCCCGCGCTCCCCCAGCCCCTGGAAGGCGTAGGGGGAGGTGCGCGGCTTGAACGCCCCGCCGCGCAGCAGCGTCGCGCCGGCCGCCTGCGCCATGCGGGCCGAGGCGAGCGTCTGGTCCGGCGTCTCGACGGCGCAAGGCCCCGCGATCAGCGTCATGGTGCGGGGGCCGATCGACACTCCCCCGACCTGCACGACCGAGCGGTCGGGATGGTGCTCGCGGCTGACCAGCTTGTACTTCGCCGAGATCCGCGTGACCTGGCCGACCCCCCGCATCCCCCGCAGGTTCAGCGTGGCGAACTGGTCGACGTCACCGACCAGGCCGATGATTATCCGGCTGACCCCACGGCTGACGAACGCTTCGCCTCCCGCCGATTGCACCAGCGAGACGACGGCCTGAATGTCCGACGGGGTGGCGTCCGCGGTCATCACGATTACCATGTATTTGCGGCCTTTCTTCGTTTTCACTCCGATACCAGGCCGTCTTCGTGACGCCGTTCTCGGTGGCGCACAGCAGGGGAAGCGATACCGGAAGGCGCGTCGTCACACCTGGGCGGTCGCGAACTGGCCGGGCGTACGGCCGGCCCCGGCGGGCCCCCGGTAGCACTGCGCGATGTCCAGCCAGTGGTCGGCCTCGCTGCCGGTGGCGACGACCCGCAGGTCGTCGCGGTGGCGCCGCCTGGTCACCAGGAGGCAGAAGTCGGAGGCGGGCCCGGTCACCTTCTGCGGCGAGTCCTCCGGGCCGAACGCCCACAGCTTGCCCGAGGGGGCGGTGAGCTCGAAGCGGAACTCGGTCGCCGGCGGGGTCTCGCCCCGCGACAGGTAGCCGAAGTCCCGGGTCAGCACCGCGAAGACGACCAGGTGCTCGATGCGGTCGGTCAGCTCGCGCCGCGCCCCGAGCGCGTCGAAGATGTCCTGGCCGTGCGCGAACTGCTCCATGATCCCGGCGCAGGCGAGGATGATGGGCGGCAGCGGGTTGACCAGCCACGGCACGACCTGGCCGGGCGGCACGGCGGCGAGCGCCGCGGTCACGGTCTCGCGCTCGGCCCGCCACCGGTCGAGCAGCACCTCGGGGGTGTCGCCGGCGTAGAGCGAGAGGGCGGCGTTGACCGCGCCGTTGAAGTCGTGCTCGGCTCCCGCGATCATGGCCTTGAACGCCTCGGCGTCGGACGCGGCGGTCCCGGCGAGCCGGAAGATGAAGGCGAGGTGGGCGATCTGGTCCGCGATCGTCCATCCGGGGGCGGGGGTGGGCAGCTCCCACTGCGAAGCGTCGAGACCGGCCACCAGGCGGTCGAGCTCCTCGCCCTCCGCGGTCAGGGCCTCAAGCACGTTGTCCAGCTCGGTCACGCCTCTCTCCTCTCACTGGAATCGGATGCCTGGTCGATTGGCGCGGTGCGCCGGCCGAAAGGCGGCCACTCATATTCATGAATAAATCCAGGTAATTCAATTCATGTTCCTGAAACAAGCATGCATCAATTGAAATACCGGTGTCTTCTCCGTGTGTGCTTTTCGCCGATTCGCGGCCCGATCCGCCGGCGGCCCGTATTCCACGGGCCGCCGGGGTGGCGCTCAGGTGAGCGACGGGCCGCCGTCGCCGCCCTCGGCCGTACGGGCGAGCGGGGCGGTCACGAGCCAGCTCGCGATACGGCGCGCCGCGGCCATGCTCGCCCACGAGGTGAGCTCGACGAGCGCCCGGTCGCCGGGCGTCCCGGAGCGGAACTCGTCGATGACCGCCTGGTCGACCTGGTAGGAGGCCATGGCCGTGAGCAGCGCCAGGCGGCCCGCCGGGCGCTGGGCGGGCGGCAGGCCCGACACCGGTCCGGTCACCCAGGCGCGGCCGAGACCCGCCGGCTCCCCGTTCCACGCGGCCAGCTCGGCGGTGACCATCTCGCGCACCGGGGCCGGCACCGAGCGGCGGCCGGCGCCCTCGAAGGCGGCGGCGGCGCGGGCGAAGGCCCCGGCGAGGTGCGGCGTGCCGTCCGCCCAGGAAAGCTCCCCGGGCAGCGGAGCGTCCGGCAGCAGGTCGAGCGAGTCGCCGGGCTCCGCGGCCCTGCGCGCCGCCGGGCGCATGACGAGGCCGAACACCCGCATGAGGCCACCGCGAGCCCTGTCCGGCACCTCCGGTGGGAGCGGGGAGTCGCCGAGGAAGATGTTGACCATGCGGTTCAGGTACTGGAAGGTGACCGCCACCCCGGCCAGCTCCCTGGTCTGCTCCTCCGGGAGCGGGGCCTCGTGGCGGGCGGCGGCCGCGCTCGTGCCGCTCGCCCGCGCCCAGGCGGCCACCTGGCGGATCACGGGGTCGGTGACCGCCTCGACGCGGCCGTCCGCGATCTCGGCGGCGTGACGTCCAGGCACCAGGCCGTCCATCGTGGCGCGGTGCACGTCGACGCAGTACGGGCACGCGTTGCCGGCCGACACCGCGGTGGCGACCGCCTCCCTGACCGGCCTGCTGACGAGCGCGCCGGCGAGGAGCGACTCCCGCAGGATCGTCCACGAGGCCGCCAGGGTCTCGGGGGCCGGCGAGTGCAGGAGCAGGGGGGGCGCGAGCATCCCGAAGTCCCGCTCGGCCTGCGCGTAGACCCGGGTGACCGGTGCGGTCGCCTCGCGCGGCCGCACCGGGGAGACATGGCGGACCTGGGACAGCGTTCCCGGAAGCGTCACCCGGCTGAGCATCTTGCCCATGGTCTCTTCCTCTCCTACCGGCGCAGCAGGCTGGACACCAGGGGCAGGGCTCCGCGCCGGCCGGCGATGGAGCCGTCGGGGGCGGGCGCGCCGTACGTGACGTCGACGCCCCGGCTCTGGGCCGCCTGGACGATGCCGGGGATCGCGCGCTCGGCGAGCGCGGCGATGGTCATCGCGGGGTTGACGTTCAGCGCTGCGGGGACGGCCGAGCCGTCGGTGACGAAGATGCCCGGGTGGCCGCGCAGCTCGTTTCGGTCGTCGAGCGCCGAGGTCGCCGGGTCGTCGCCGATACGGCAGGAGGCCAGCGGGTGGACGGTGTAGGCGCCCACGACGTCGTTGGTCCACGCCGCCACCTCGGCGAGCCCGTCACGCTCCAGGATGTCCTTGACCTCGGCGTCCGCCTCGGCCCAGCCGCGCAGCGTGTTGGGCGTCGGGTCGTACTTGAGGCGGCCGACGCCGAGCATCTGCTGCGACAGCCGGTCGGCGTTGCCGTGGGCGGGAGGCGGGCCGAAGACCCCCTCGTTGTCGTCCTCGGTCATCTGGAAGATGATCAGCCAGGACCGCCAGCGCTTGAGGATCTCCTTCTTGTCCACGCCGAACCAGCTCGGTCCCGTGGCGCCGGGGACCTGCGCGAGGATGGTGCCGAGGCCGGGCGGGAAGTACAGCTGCTCCAGCGAGAACCGCGAGTACTCCGGCAGCGAGCCGTCCAGGCGGTCCCAGCTCGCGACGACCGGGCCCTTGCCGATCTGGTTGGCCTCGTACGCCAGGCCGTCGCCGCGCTCCAGCCCGAGCACGTCGCGCACGCGGTCCTCGTTGAGGATCGCGGTGTTCAGCCGCTCGCCGTTGCCGGAGAAGTAGCGGCCGACGGCGCGCGGCATGGTGCCGAGCGTCTCCTCGCTGCGCTGGAGGATGACGGGGGTGGCGCCGGCGCCCGCCGCGAGCACGATGACCTTGGCGTCGATCGTGCCGCTCTCGTGGCGGATCCGGTAGTCCTCCTCGTCGATGTGGTCGTAGTGCACCCGGTAGCCGCCGTCGTCGGTGCGCGAGATCTTCTGCACCTCGTGCAGCGGCCGGATCTCCGCACCGTGCGCGATGGCCGCGGGCAGGTAGTTGAACAGCAGGGACTGCTTGGCGTCGAAGTGGCACCCGGCCATCATCCAGTTGCAGTTGGTGCACTGGGCGGTGTCGATGGCGACCGGCACGGGATTGGCCGTACGGCCGGCGTGGTTGCAGGCCGCGGCCCACAGCCCCCCGGCGTAGGAGACGTCGTTCCAGTCCTGCTTGGTGATCTTGATCGACTCGGCCACCCGGTCGTACCAGGGGTCGAGGGTGTCACGGCTGACGGCGGCCGGCCACATCCGCCTGCCGATGCTCCCGTGGCGCTCGAAGACGTAGCGCGGCGCGCGGGGCATCGCGGCGAAGTAGACGACGCTGCCGCCGCCCACGCAGTTGCCGCCGAGGATGCTCATGCCGTCGCCCACGACGAAGTCGAAGGCCCGCGTGTACGAGGATCCGAGCTTGAAGTCGTGGTCGAAGTCCTGGCCCGTCAGCCATGGGCCGCGTTCGAGCACCACGACCCGCGCGCCGCCGGCCGCGAGGTGGTACGCCGCGATCGCGCCGCCGAAGCCACTTCCGATCACCAGGACGTCGGTGCTCTCGGTGCTCGTCATGCGGGGCTCCCTGAAGGGGTCGTGTCCGGGTGCAGGCGGGCCAGCGGCCGGCCGTAGGAGTAGCTCGGGAACCGCCACCGCCCGTCGGGATCGGGCTTCTCGATGCCCATCGCGATCAGCCCGGGGTGCCCGGCGGCGATGGCGTCGGCGGTGTGGAGGTGGGCCGCCGAGTCGAAGGCCATGTTGCAGAACAGCGCGAGGCTGACCCAGAGCGGCTTCTCCGGGTGGCCGGGCGTGGTGAGCCGGTTCACCATGGCGGTCCTGTGCTCGAACGACAGCGCCACGAACGGGGGCACCGACTCGTCGAGCGCCAGCCCGAGCTCGGCGGCGTACGCCAGCGTGTGCTCGTTCAGCGCGCCGGCGAGGTCGCCGAGCGCGCCGCTCAGCCCCGTCGCGTCCCACTCCAGCAGCTCGATGGCGCCCGCGGCCACCGCCCCGCCGCCCGTGGTGGCTCCCGCGATGGCCCTGTCGTCGGATGACCGCTTCTCGCCAGGGACGATCGTGTCGGCGTACGCCTCGATCGTCATCGTCCTGGTCTGCTCTTCGTCTGAAGTTGGCGGCCGCATAGGCGTGTCCTCGTCCGTCTAGGTCGACTGCTGACCAGTTCATCGTTCGCCCACGGCCGCCTCCGATGCATCTTCTGCGTTGCTTTCACATCCGCACGCGGCGCCATTTCCCACCCCCGCCGGAACGGGATATCAGCAGGCTGGGGGCTGGTAGGGGTTGTCGCAGGAGGTGGGGCGGCCAATTCTGATGGCATGGCGAAGTGCCGTCGATGTGGCGTCGTCGAGCGTCGCCTTTTCCGGATTTCGCACCGTATGTAGGTGGGAAGAATTCGCTGCCATGGGGTGAGACCAGATGACGGAGGCTCGGGATGACGAGCTCTCCCGTGTTAATCCGGGGTCAATTGCAACCACACCTCCAACGCACGGGGGGAGCAATGGAAAACGCAATCGAACAAGCCGTGATGCGTGTCGTGAAGAGTATGCACGAGAACCTCGGTGAGCAACTCACAATCAATGACATGGCTCGCACGGCGATGTTCAGCAAGTTTCACTTCTCCCGCGTATTCCAGCGGGTGACCGGGCTTTCTCCCGGCCGTTTCCTTTCGGCGGTGCGGCTCCAGGAGGCCAAGCGGCTCCTCGCCTCCACCTCGCTGACCGTCACCGACATCAGCCACAGGGTCGGGTATTCCAGCGTCGGCACCTTCAGCTCAAGGTTCACCAGCAGTGTGGGGCTCTCCCCCACCAAGTACCGGCAGCTCAAGAGCATCACACCGCAGATGTCCGCCGCCGGCTGGGAGGACACGACGGGGAACGAGCCCGTGACGACGGTCAGGGGAGACATCTCGTCCCCGCTGAAGGACCAGCCCATCTTCGCCGGACTCTTCCCCGACAGGATCCTCGAAGGCCAGCCCGTCAGGTACGTGATCCTCCCCAAGCCCGGCCCGTACGTCCTGGAGGACGTCCCCCAGGGCGAGTGGCACCTGATGGCGCAGTCCGTGGCCCCGGGCCGCGAGGACGCCGTCGACCACGCGCCAGGAGGCGACGAGGCGCTCTGCATCGGGCGCCACGGGCCGATCACGGTACGGCCTGGCACGCACACGAAGGTCGCCGACCTCCACCTGCGGCCCATGCGCCCCCTCGACCCTCCGGTGTTGCTCGCCCTGCGCGACCTGCTGTCCGTGAACGTCCCCCAGCTCACCCACTGAGCCACCGCCGCCGGCGCGCCGAACCCCGCCCCACACGAGCGGCGGGCGGCCGCGGCCGATGCGCGACCGGCCCTTCCGGCCCCCTTGCCGAGCCGGGCGCATCCCCGTCCTCCCGATCCTGGCCCCCTAAGCGAGCCCCGTCCGGTCGTCCCGACCCCGGGCTCGGGCAGGATCCGCTTCCCTCGCTCTGAGAAGGGCATTCACAGCCCGCGAGCGAACCCGCACCACCCAACGCCGCGGCCCGCGAGCGAACCCGCGCCCCCACGGCTTCTCCGCCACCACAGATGGCGGGCGACCCGTGAGCCGGGCGCCCGCCATATCCGTCGTGGTGCTTCTGTCGTCCGGTTGTGGTCCGTCGTGGCCGCGGCGCCGCGAGCCGTCTCAGGCCCGCGGCACCGCGGATGTCACACGGAGTGCACGGTCATCGGCAGCCCGCCGCGTACCCGCAGGGACAGCATCGGCTCGGCGACCACCTCGTGGCCGGGAACCTTGGTGAGCCGCAGGTCACGGGCCACCATGGCGATCACGAACGTGGCCTCCATCATCCCGAGGTGGTTGCCGACGCAGAACCTCGGTCCCGCGCCGAACGGGATGTAAGCGTACCTCGGCCGGTTCGCGGGACGGTCCGGGTCGAACCTCTCGGGGTCGAACGTGTCGGGCGCGTCCCAGAACGCCGGGTGCCGGTGCAGCGTGTACGGGCTGATCAGCACGTCGGAACCGGCCGGCACGTGGTAGCCGCCGACCTCGTCGTCCCCCTGGGCCTCCCGGGGGAGCATCCAGACGGGCGGGTAGAGGCGCATGACCTCCTCCACGACCATCGCGGTGTAGCGCAGCCGGTGCAGGTCCTCGTAGACCGGCAGCCGGTCGCCGAGCACCTCGACCGCCTCGGCGCGCAGCCGCTCGCGGACCTCCGGATGCCCGTCGATGAGGTGGAACGTCCACGACAGCGTGCTCGCCGTCGTCTCGTGCCCCGCGAGCAGCAGGGTGACGAGCTCGTCACGCATGCGCTGCCGGCCGACGCGCGGGTCGGTCTCCTGCCGGGTCGAGCCGATCAGGCGGGACACGACGTCGTCGCCGCCCTCGCCGGTCCGCTCCAGGCGGTCGGCGACGAGGTGGTCGACGATCCGCTGGAGTTCCTTGCGGGCGCGGCGGAACCGGATCTGCTTGGGCAGCGGCGCCCACAGCGGCACCTTGCTCAGCGTCACCAGCTCGAACATCGCCTGGTCCTGCACGGCCTCGAAGGAGTGCCCGATCGAGCTGAAGGCGCCGAGGTCGGCGTCGAGCAGCGTGCGCCCGAGCACGCCGAGGCTCAGCGAGGTCATCTCCTGGACGACGTCGACCGGCTCGCCGCCCGCGTGGGACCGCAGCCGCTCGACCAGGTTCTCCGCCTCCTTGGCGATGATCCCGTCCTGCTGGGAGATCCGCTTGTTCTGGAACACGGGCTGGATCATCCTGCGCTGCTTGCGCCACAGGTCGCCCTCGCTGGTCAGCAGCCCGTCACCGATGGCGCGCCGTGCCTGCACGAGGCCGACGCCCTTGTGGTAGTTGCCGCTGTTGTCGGCCAGCACGTGCTTGGCGTGGTCGGGGTGGTTGAAGAAGTAGAGGGTCTTCGGGCCGATCGACAGCCGGGCCGCGTCGCCGTAGGTCGCGGCGAGCGACATCAGCGCGATCCGGTCCGTCGCCAGCTTCTTGAACAGGCTCGGCGCCGCCCAGGGAGGCGGGCCGGGGGGCACCCGGCGGCGGGCCGGGGATCCGGCCGGCCGCTCGGGTGCCTCCTGGGGCTGTGGTCCGGTGACAGTCACGCCGGCACCTCGCTCCAATCAGGACTGATCTGCCGGAACTTTCCCTTGAAGACCAGCAGGGCGTCCCGGTCGGTCTGCTGGTGGAGCGAGATCACCTTTCCGATGAAGATGGTGTGGTCACCACCGTCGTAGGTGCGCCACAGCTCGCACTCGAAGCTGGCGAGCGTGCCATCGAGCATCGGCACGCCGCTCACCTCCCCGGGCGTCCAGTCGACGTGGTCGAACTGGGCCGCGCCCAAGGTGCGCCAGCGGTCGGCGAAGTGCAGCGCCGCCGCCTCCTGGTGGGCGGCCAGCACCGACACCCCGAAGAAGCCCGTGTCGGTGAGGCACTGGTGCATCACCGCGCCGCGATCGACGCAGATCAGCACCAGTGGCGGCTCAAGCGACACCGAGGTGAAGGAGTTGGCGGTCATGGCGTGCGGGGTGGGGCCACCCGTCGTCACGACCGTGACACCGGTGGCGAACGTCCCGAATGCCCGCCGCAGCGACCTCGCGTCCGGCATCGGACGGGTTGTCGTGGAGTTCTCGACGTTCACGCTGTCCTCCTTGCTAGCTGTCGCATCCGCGCCTACTGGGCGTACGGTTCGAGCGCCCGGGCCAAGGCGTCGGGAACCCTGGCGGGGACCGTTCGGGTGTTCGGCCCGCGCATGCACGCCACTCGCTGCCGGCCGCGGGCGACGAGGGTCTCGCCCTCTCCCGGGTCGAGGCGGACGTAGTCGAAGCTGAACTCGACCTGGGTCTGCGCCAGCTCCTGCAGCCGCATCCTGATCGACAGCTCGTCGAAGGCCGTGATCTCGGCGAAGAACTCGCAGTCCACCTTCAGCGTGAAGAGCTTCAGGTCGTCCTGGAGGTCGGCGAGCACCTCGGGCGCCCGCTGCTTCAGGAACATCTCCCTGCATCGTCCCTGCCACCGCAGGTAGTTGACGTAGTAGACGTTGCCGACGATGTTGGTCTCTTCGAAGCCGACCGTGTGCTGGTATTCGTAGTACTTGCCCATGGCCTACGACCGCCCTTCCGTGAGGACTGCGAACACGACTGGGGACTGGGCGTCCCGGAGCGTCGTGGCGAGCGTCGAGACGCGCGCACCGCCCGACGCGAAGACCGCCCACGCGTCCCGTCCCGCCGGGGCGAGGGTCAGGGGCGCGTCCAGCGGGAGGCCGGCGCCGCGCAGGCACTCGACGGCGGTCAGCACGCGCGTCGCCGCGGTGCCGAGCCCCTCACCGGTCTCCGCGGAGACCAGCCCGGCCAGCGGCGCGTGCGCTCCGAGCAGCTCCAGCCACTCGGCCTCGGGCCGCTCGGTCACCGGCGCGACGCCGGAGCCCAGCGTGCCCTCGGCGGCGACGCACAGGGTCACGCCCGCCCCGTGGGACGCCGAGACCGTCGTGCCGCCGTCGATCTCCAGCCCTCCGCCGGGAAGGTGCCGGACCTCGACCCGCCGGCCGAGCGCGCGCCCGGCCACCACGGCCGTACGGGCCTGACGCTCGGCGTCGCCGTCCGGGCCGTCCGGAGTGTGCGGCTCGACCGCGACCGCGACCCGCGCGCCGACCAGGTCCTCCAGCGTGCGCTCAAGGTAGGACCCGAGGAGCGGGGTCACCCACGGGCCGCGCCCGTCCTTCTTGCGCACCGCCTGCAGGCGCAGGCCTTCCCACCTTTCGACGACCTCGCCGGCCGGTGTGCGCACCGCGATGTCGTAGATGTAGGTGTCACCGACGCGTTCCCGCTCGGTGGCGCAGTAGCGCAGCTCGCCCGCCGCCGCCAGCGCGGCGCCGCCGGGGTGGATCCGGTCGATCCCGACCGGCAGCAACGTGGCGTCCGGCACGCAGACCTGGTTGCCGTGCATCAGCGCGTCGCGCATGCCCGGGTCGCCGAGGAGCAGCTCCCCGGACAGGAAGCCGGCGAACCAGTCCCTGGCCGAGATCGCGGCCACGTCGGCGTCCACGTGCCGTGCGGCGGCCCTGTGGTAGCGGCGCAGGCGGTGGAACCGCCCGCCCTGGAACAGCACGTCGCCGTACAGCTCGGTGGCCGGGTCCAGCGGGACGACCGGCAGGCCCTCGCCGATCTGGCTCGGCGGGCCCTCCGGCGCCGCCTCGCCGGTGAACCGCAGCCGCGCGCGGAAGTGGTCCACCTCGAAGCCGGTCTCCGCGCTGCGGATGGCGACCTCGACCGTGTCGTCGTCCTCCGTGACGGTGGCGGCGATCCGGATCGTGGTGCTGCCCTCCGGCGGCACGATGATCGGCCGCAGGAATTCGGCGTTCTCGATCACCGGGACCGCTTCGCGCCCGATGGTGGCCGAGGCCACCTGCGTCATGGCCTCCATGCCGAACACGGCGGGGAACAGCAGGTTGCCGTCCAGGAGGTGGTCGGCCAGGTAGAGGTCGGTGCCGGCGTTCATCTCGGCCTCGGTGACGAGCTCGACCCCGTGGTAGCGGATCAGCGGCTTGTCGACGAATCGCAGCAGCGGAAGCGACGGCAGGTCGTAGCGGACGGTGTCGATGCCCTCGGTGCGCCCGCTGATCACCACGACGGTGGGGACGTCGGGGTCGGCGACCAGCCGCCGCATGATCTGCACCCCCTGCTCGGGGGAGATCGGCGCGATGCCCTTGGCCGCGAGGCCCTCGACGACCGAGAGCCGCTCGCCCATGCCGACGTCGGACCAGACCGACCACTCCATGCAGATCGCGCGGCACCGCGGGTGCCGCTCGCCCACCTCGCGGGTGAGCTCCGCCAGCCAGTCGTTGGCCGTGGAGTAGTGGGCCTCGCCATGCAGGCCGGCGCGGCCGATGATGCTGCCGAAGGACACCAGCAGGCGGAGCCGTGCCGGGTCGACGGCGTCGAGCACGTTGCGCAGGCCGTCGACCTTCGGGGCGAAGGTGCGCCGGAAGGCGGCCATGTCGAGGGTCGACAGGCCTCCGGGCTCGTTGCGCCCCGCGCCGTGCAGCACGGCGGTGACGGATCCGAGCTCCGCCTCCAGTTCGGCGATGCCGCGCCGGACCGCGCCCGCGTCGGTGACGTCGGCCCGGGCGTAGCGGACCGTCACGCCGGACTCGGCCATCCTGCGGAGGTTGTCGGCCAGCTCCTGGTCGGCGGCCGGGTCGGAACGGCCCAGCACCGCCAGCTTGGCGCCGGTGTCGGTCGCCACCGCCAGAGCGCACTCGGCGGTGATGCCCTTGCCGCCACCGGTGACCAGCAGCACGTCGCCGCCGTCCAGCGGCTGCTCCGTACGGGCGGACCTCACCGGCATGGCGCGCATCGTCGGCACCCGGCGCACGCCATCGGCGTCGTAGAACGCCTCGGCGAACCTGGTGGTCGACGCCACCTCGGCCACGACCCAGGAGACGGCCTCGGGGGCCGCGGGCACGTGGACGATGGTGGTGCGCAGGTGAGGGGCCTCAAGCTGGAGCGTCTTGGCCAGACCCGCGGCGCCGCGGTCGTGCTGCACCACGACGAACCGCGTGCCGGACGGGCCGGCGATGGCCGCCTTCGCGCCCAGCAGCGCCTGCTCCAGGTGCTCCTCGGCGCAGTCCCGCGGGAGGACGACCAGGACACCGGAACCGACCTTGCCGCTTTCGAGCGCCTGCCGCAGCGGCCCGGCGAGCGGGGAGTCCCCGGCCGCGTAGAGCTGCCACTGGCCGTTCTCCTGGGGCGAGGTCCGCGCGGGGAGGCGCAGTTCGTCCAGGTCGACGGAGAAGGGCCGTGCCCAGGACGCGGCCCCGGCCACCAGCGTCGCCGGGGCGGCCGTGGCGGAACCGGCGTTGGCCGCCAGCGCGTCGAGCGCCTCGGACAGTTCGCGAAGGCTCGCCGTCGCGAGGTTGGTCGGCGCCTGGGAGGCGGGCACGCCCAGCTTCTGGGTGGCCTGGTCGATGATGTGCATCACCGTGACCGAGCTGAGGTGCAGCTCGTCCAGCGGCCTGCTGTCCTCGCTGACCATCTCCAGCGGCAGCTCGGCCCGCTCGGCCGCGAGGCGGCGCAGCAGGTCGATGCTCGACTCCGCGGCGTCCCCCTCGGCCGGCGCCGCGCCGGAGGCGACGGCGGGGGCGGCCTTCAGGGGCTCCTCGGCCCGGCGGACGGTGCCGCTGATCTGGATCTGCGGCGCCTTCTCGACGGGGCTCTGGAAATAGGTGAACTCGGTGCCGACCGCGAGGGGCCTGACCAGCCGGCCGTGGAAGAGCTCCTCGTGGACGATCGGGACGCCGGCGACGTAGGCCGCGCCGGCCACCCGGAGCAGTCCGGTCAGCGACTCGTCGTCGGTGTCCAGCGCGACGGCCGGGACGTCGGTGACGGACGCCGCCAGCCCGCTGAGCACGCGACCGGGACCGACCTCGACGAGGAGGTCCATGTCCTTGGCGGCGGCCTCCACGGCCTGGGTGAACAGGACCGGATCGGTGATCTGCCTGCGCAGCAGCGCCGGGATGTCGGTGTCCGGAGTGAGCGTCACCCCGCTCACGGTGGAGACGATCGGCCGGTCGACCGGCCCGAAGTCCTCCCCGGCCAGGTGCTCGCCGAACTCCTCGGCCGCCGGTGCGACGAGCGGGGAGTGGAAGGCGTGCGACACCGGCAGCTTGGTCCATTTCAGGCCCGCGCCGGCGGCCTTGCGGCCGAACTCCTCGATCGCGTCGACCGGTCCGGCGACGACGGTCTGCTCCGGCCCGTTGTACCCGGCGATGACGACGGGCAGCTCGCCCGCCAGCTCGGTCACCGTGTCGGGTGTGGCGCGGACGCTGGCCATGGTGCCCGAGGCGCTGTGCTCGGTCATGGCCTTTCCGCGGACGGCCGCGACCCTCAGCAGGGTCTCCTCGTCCATCGCGCCGGCCCAGTGCAGGGCGGAGATCTCGCCCAGGCTGTGCCCGACCGCGACGTCCGCCTCCACGCCGATCGCGGCCAGCGCGCGCAGGCCGGCCATGGAGCCGGTCACGATGCGCGGCTGGGCGACCGCCGTGGCGACCATGTCGCCGGTGGTGGGCAGGTTCGCCTTGAGGTAGATCTCCTCGGCCTCGGCGAAGCGCCGGCGCAACGCGCCGCCGCTGGTGCCGCGGCCCGAGCCCTGCCCGGGGAACAGGAAGCCGACCCGGCCCGGCCCGTCGGCCTGGCCGAAGAAGGCCCGGCCGTCGGGGGCGAACAGGCTGGTCTCGCCCGCGTCGAGCGCGGTCAGCACCCGCTGGAGCTGCCGCTCGGCGTCCTCGGGCGAGGACACCACGACGGCGGCCCGGTACGGCAGTTCGCGCAGGTCGCGCTGAAGTGTGGCCGCGAGGTCGGCGAGCTGGCCGTAGGACACCTTGATGACGAAGTCCGCCAGCTCGGCGACCCGCTCGCGAAGCGCCTGCGGCGAGGCCGCGTCGGCGAGGAGCAGTTCCGCGTCCTGCAAGGAGGAGGCCAGGCTCTTGGTGCGCGTCGAGAGCGGCGCGCGCTTGCGGGGCCCGGAGTTCTCCAGCACGACGTGGGTGTTGATGCCGCCGAAGCCCATGGCCGTGATTCCGGCGCGTACGGGCGCCCCGGCCGGCCAGGGCTCGGCCTTGCGAAGGACGCGCAGCTTCGCCGACTCGGCGGTCAGGACGTCGTGCGGGTCGACGCAGCCGATGGCCGGCGGAAGCACCTGCTCGTGCACCGCCATGGCGGCCTTGATCAGGCCCGCGACGCCCGCCGCGGCCTTGGCGTGCCCGATCATCCCCTTGATGGAGCTGACCGCCGCGCGCGTGGCGTCCGGGTCGGCCTCGGCCCGTGCCTCCGACAGCGCCGTGAGCTCGGTGGCGTCCCCGACGGGGGTGCCGGTGCCGTGGCCCTCGAACAGCTCCACGGTCTCGACGCCGAAGCCGGCGCGCTCGTAGGCCCGCCGCATCGCGAGCTTGTAGCCGCTGACCTCGGGCCGGGTGATGCCGCCCTTGCCGTCGGAGGAGATGCCCCACCCGGCGATGGTCGCGTAGATGCGGTGACGGGCCTTGACGGCCTCCTCCTCGCGCATCAGCACGATCATGCCGCAGCCCTCGCCCGGCCAGAAGCCGTTGGAGTGCCGGTCGTACAGGCGCATCTCGTTCTTGGCCAGGGCTCCGGTCTTGGCGAAGCCCACGATCTCGAACGGGTCGATCGAGAGGTCGACGCCGCCGACGATGGCCACGTCGATCTCGTTGTCGATCAGCGCCTTGCACCCCGTCGTCACCGACAGCAGCGACGAGGAGCAGGCGCCGTCGACGGTGTAGCCGCCGCCGTTGAGGTCGAAGTAGT
Organism: Sphaerisporangium sp. NPDC049002; assembly: GCF_040649355.1. NCBI lineage: Bacteria > Bacillati > Actinomycetota > Actinomycetes > Streptosporangiales > Streptosporangiaceae > Sphaerisporangium > Sphaerisporangium sp. NPDC049002. The sequence goes on from NZ_JBEZFH010000015.1 coordinate 52,098, forward strand.
TGCAGATGCGCCCGGCGATCGTGTTGGACAGGCCACCGGCCAGGGTGTCCTCGTCGATCGAGGGGAATGGGCTCTTGTAGGTGACCTCCAGGTCGGCGAGGAACGTGGCCAGCCGGTCGTCGTCCCAGCCCTGCTCCTTGAGCTGCGCGGCCACGGTGCGGCGCACGTACGGCCAGCGCAGGCGCATGACGTTCGCGCGGGTGAACTCCCCGGTAAGGGTGTTGCCCACGACCACGCCCGTGCGTTCCTTGGGCAGGCCCTCGGCGCCGGGGAAGCCCGCGTCGGCCAGGGCGAGGCCCGCCATGTCGAGCGCGAGCCAGTGGGTGAGGTCGGTGGAGCGGTACGTGGAGCCGCCGATCTTGTAACCGACGCGGTCGAACTCGTAGCCCTCGATGACCGCCGCGGTGCGCGCGTAGAAGGTGTCCGGGTGCGCCGGGTCGGCGTTCCAGTAGTCCTCTAGGCGCATGCGCACGTCGGGCAGTCTCCGGAAGGCGCGGCGACCGGCGAGAGCGTTTTCCCACAGCTCTCTCGGCGAGGTGGCGTCCGGGTACCGGCACGCCATGCCGACGATCGCGATCCTGGTCATACGGTCGCGACCTCTTTCCCTGCGGTCGGGACCCTCTCTACGGGAACCTCGGAGGCGCCCTTGCGCGCCTCGGCCTCACGCTGCTCGCGTGCCTTGTTGACGAAGTGCAGCGCCCAGAAGAAGCCGCCGCGGATGGCGCAGACGCCGGCCGTGGCGAAGAAGAGCGCGTAGGAGATGTGCACCGCGGTCAGCAGGCCGTACAGCAGGGCGATGCCACCGCCGAAGGCGACCTGGGAGGCCGGCTTGGACGGGCTGGTGCCCGGGTCGGTGACCATGTAGTTGCTGAAGAGCACGAACGCGACGCCGGTCATCATCCCGAGTGCCGCGGGTATCGACGTTCCGAAGAAGATGCCGCGCACGATGGCCTGGAGGGCGAAGACGCCCACCCAGCCGAGGATCAGCGGCATGCGGTTCGTGAGCTTGCCGTTCAGCATCGTGCCGCCGAGGATGATGATCCCGGGGATGATCCAGTCGAACCAGGTGTCGGTGTGCTCGGTGAAGTGGTACGGCGGTGCGATGCTGGCCCAGGGCAGGAGCAGCAGGATGACCGCGATGCCGAAGTTCGACGGGTTCATGAAGTGCCGCATGCGGCCCTTGACCGGCGCTCGGAGCACCCACTTGGCGCCGACCGCGACCACGACTCCGAAGAGCAGCACCAGGATCTGGTCGTTGACGTAGATCAGCATGTTCATCGCGAGCGAGGTGATGTGCGCTGGATACAGGAACTGCACCAGGCCGCGGAACCCCAGGCCCGTGTAGCGCGGCGCGCGCTTCTCGACCTTGGCTCCGATGTACTCAAGCCCGATCTCGGTCGCGTAGCCGGTGGCGAGGGCGAAGAACGGCCACAGCCAGGGCTGCTCGAACCCGAGGACGGTGTATCCGAAGATGTTGAAGACGGAGATCGAGATCGCGAAGTTGCGCAGTGCGATGATCACCTTGGGGTCGTGACGCGGCGGCGCGGCGGCCTTCGTTTCAGCGGGGGCCTTCGTTTCAGCCATGTCGATCACTTCTCCTTGGCCTGCTGGCCGAGCACGAGGCAGTGCCAGCCCGTGGTCAGCTGAAGATCCTGGTCATGCACCTGTCCGGTGCGGTCACGCCAGCGGATGTGCACCTGCACCGGCCCGGTGACGTTCTGGCCCAGTCCGATGTGGACGTCGGTCGAGCGCCTGCCGGAGTGGCCGCTGCTGCCGTCGACGCGGCCGATGAACGAGCGGCCGTCCGCCGTCTTCACCGTGACCTGCGCTCCGGTGGCCGGTGAGCCCGGCGCGGGAAGCGTCCCGGCGACCGGGGCATCGTCGCGGGTGAGCCGCAGCCCGATGTACGAGCCGGCCGAGGAGCTCTGGTTCTGGTAGAAGACCGGCTCGCCCCACTGCCGGGCGACGGCGAAGTCCACGAGGCCGTCCCCGTCGGAGTCGCCGGTGGCGATGCCGCGCGTGGGCACCGGGATGGCGAGGCCGAGCTGGGGGGCGAGGTCGACGTAGCGGCCCGTCGGGCCCTTGGCGAAGAAGTGCAGCGTCTGGTTTCCGCCGATGTCGTCGCCGGCCTCCGCGTTGGGCCACCAGAAGGGGTTCTGCAGCAACTGGTCGTTGGCCGTGGCCAGCTCCTGCAGTTGCGGCCAGCGGTCGATCTGGCCCTTGACGAACCCGGTCGCCTGGGCGATCGAAAGCTCACCGGCGTTGTTGAAGTCCTCCATCTTGACGTCCCAGCCCCAGCCGGACCACGCCGTGCCGGAGGGGGCGCTCTCGTCCACCCACGGCGCCTCGCCGGCGCGCAGCTTGGCGCGCAGTTCGGCCTGGTTCTTCGACGTGGACATGAACTGGAGGTTGCTCTCCTCGATGCCCCACGACGTCGTGATGTTGCTGACGAACATGTCGAAGATGCCGTCGTGGTTGAGGTCGCCGAAGTCCACGCCCATGCCCTTGAAGGAGTCGTGGCCGACGGTCTTGGACTTGGGGATCAGGGCCGTGCGGACGCCCTCGATGGGCGAGAGCTTGATGTGCCCCGGCGTGGACTGGTTGTAGAACATCCGGTCCGGGCCGAAGTCGTTGGCCAGGTACAGCTCGGGGAGCTGGTCGCCGTCCAGGTCGGCCGCGGCGGCTCCGAGCTCCCAGCCCTTCGAGGCCTCCTTGGACAGGACGTTGTCCAGGCACTCGTAGGTGACCGTGGGCCGGTCGCCCTTGGTCGAACCGGTCCAGCGGAAGAAGTAGTCCTCGCCGCCGTTGTGGCCGTCGGACATCGAGTGGTTCATGTGGACGCCGCCGGCCACGGTGGAGTCCAGGACCGGGCTGTCGGCGAAGTAGTTGCCGATGAAGATGTCGTCGTGGCCGTCACCGTCGAAGTCGGCGACGGTGGCGGCGTTGGTGTTCCACTGCGGGCCGGTGTACTCGCCGTTGGTGGAGTTCGCGCCGGGCACCAGCTCGGTCGGCAGGTAGGCGTCGGCGCTCAGCTTGGTCGCGTTCGGCTTCGCGAGGTAGACGATGGGCGTGCGGCCCCACATGTAGACCAGCAGGTCAAGGCGGCCGTCCTCGTTGTAGTCACCGGGGACGCAGCCCATGGGAGCCATGTGGTCGTTCATCGGCAGCGAGCCCGGGTTCAGGGCAAACGGCGCATACCGTTCAGAGCGGGCACCCGGGGTCGGCGTCACGACGGCCTGGTCGATACGTGTGTCGACGAGGCACAGGTCGTTGGACAGCCCGTCGCCGTCGAGGTCGTTCATCGCGATGGCCGCACCGACCGAGGAGATCCAGGCGTCGATGTGCTTGTAGTCCTGGTTCACCTTGCGGATCGTCCGCTCGGTGTATCCACTGGGCAGCGCGATCGACAACGGCTTGAACGAGAACTTGCTCGCGATGGCCGAGGTCTCGGCCGCGGAGTACGAAGGCAGACGGGCGATCAAGAAGACGCTCGTGACCAGCACGAGAGCGACGATTCCCGGGAGCTGCCTGCGCAGCCATCCAAGGGTCGCAGTCACGGGCTAACACCTCCAAGAGAGACAAATTGGTCGGCAATCCGCCGGCGCCACACTTCATAGGCCGGCACATCGCCCTGGATCTGCTGGTCGGGGCGCGATTCGTTGCTGATCCGCGCCGCCTGCTCCGGCGTCACGCCGCAGAACACCTGGGTCGCGATCTCTGTGGCGGGCACCACCAGTCCCGGCTTCACCCGGGCCTCGGCCGCGAAGGCGGAGCCCTGGGCGAGCTGGGGGCGGTACACGCCCGCCCGGTCCCTGAACTCCCGCAGCTCGTCCTCTTCGGCGCCGCAGGCATAGGTGGCGGCCAGGCCGGCGCCCGCGTACAGGTCGCCTCGCCGGTGCTCGGGGAACCGGTGGATCATCGTGGTGACCACGTCGACGTCGGTGCCTCCGACGAACCACATGGCCCGCCCGATGCCCTGGTCGATGACGCGGTTGGCGTACCCCTGCGGGGCGTCGGCCGGCCACGGGAACCTCGGGTCCTGGTACTGCCCGTGTACGTACTGCTCGGTGCGGAAGTAGGCCTGGTGGAAGCCGTATCCATCGAGCGCCAGGTAGCGCAGCAACGGGTCGGGCAGGTAGAGCTTGGACCACAGGAACTTCGGCAACCGCGCCATCGCCCAGCCGACGCCGACGTAGATCAGGTAGATCTGGGCGTCGCCCCGCCCCGCGAGGAAGCCGGCGACCTTCGGGCCGCGTGAGAGCGGCGTCGCGTCGAGGATGGCGAACCCCATGCCCGCGCCCTCGTAGGCGAAGCCGCGGAACCGCTTCGGGATCTCCTCCAGACGGTCCTCGGCCTCGGCGGGCGTACGTGCCTCGGCCGCGTACGCGTAACCGGTGAGGAACATCTCACCGACCTTCTCCAAGAGGTCACGGGCCTCCGGGCTCTTCACGTGGAAACCACGTGTCGAGAGCTTGGTCTCCGAGACGTTGGGTGTCAGAATACGGCTTCTCAATGACCGTAGAGTGCTGGCCAATTGCCTCTCCCTCCCCGCGGGGGTCATCCCTTTAACCGTGGGGTAATGTATGCCTAAATGTAGACATATGGGCTTACTTCGGGTCCACTTCAAACGTGCTCAGTAAAAGCCCGGAACCGTTGGCCGGGCAGCCTGAGACAGACCGCCCGGCCAAATCGGTCCCGCCCCCTGTGAAATTCGCCGGCGCCGCCGGAAGTCGTCCGTGTCAGCTCGGAACACGGTCTCCGGACGAAATGAAATGCGCGCGGATCGCGCGCCGCCACAATTCATATGCGGGAACCGAATCGGTACCGCCGGACTCCACCGCGGTGCTGTCGGCGAGCGCCACGGCGCCCTCCATCGACAGGTCGGCGAGGATCGCGGCGGCCATCTCGGTGTGCGCGGGCACGAAGCCCGCGAAGTCGCGCGCCTTGGCCGCGAAGACCACCCCCTGGGCCAGCTCGGGGTGGTGGACGCCTGCGGCGCGGCGCAGCGCGGTGAGGCCCTCGGCCACCGAGCCGCCGGCGAACGTCGCGGCCAGGCCGACCCCGCTCCACAGGTCCGCCTGCCGGTGGGCGGCGAAGCCCTTGACCCTCGCGGCGATGTCGGGGACCTGCCCGGCGTGGATGAACCACAGCGCGCGGCCGATGCCCTGGTCGACGGCTCGCAGGAAGTAGTCGGGAGAGCCTTCCCACGCGTAGGGGGCGGGGACGCGCTGCTCGTCGACCCAGCGCCGGGTGTCGAAGTAGGCGCGGTCGAAGCCGTACCCGTCGACCGCCAGCCAGCTCATGGTCGGGTAGTACGCCGAGCCGCTCAGGTCGGGCATGATCTTCTTCCACAGCGGCCTGGGAAGCCGCGCCATGGCGAAGCCGATGCCGATGTAGGTGAGGAAGATGTGCGGCTGCCCGGGGCCGAGCAGGAGATCGCGGGTGCGGGTCCCCCTGCCTCCGCCCATCGCGTCCACGATCGTGAAACCCATCGTCGCGCCCTCATAGGCGAATCCGCGCAACTCCTGGTCGACCATGCTCAGGCGGCGCTCCACCTCCCACTGGTCACGCGCGTCGATTCCCCATTCGAAACCACAGATCACCGCCTGGGGAATGGCCTCCAGTTTGCGCGTGGCGGCCGACGGCGTGGACGGGAAACCGCGCACGCTGAAAGTGACGTCGGCCAGTGACGGAGTCAGCACGAGCCTGCGCAGTGAACCTAACAGGGTTGGCATAATGCTCCTCGTCTTTTCGCCGCCAGCCGATGACGGTTACTCACACCAGCGTGACCATTTCATGGTCATATGCCGATCGTTGAGGCACATCTCCCTGATTGCTGTGCTATGTAATGATCTGTAGTAAATCTTGTTACCGCTGCGAAGAATGAAAGAAGCCCCCGCGTAAGCAGGGGCTTCAATGGGGCTCGGGCGGGGTTCCCCTAGCTAGGGCGTGTCTTCAATTGATCTTAAGTAGTGGATCATGGTCGGGTGAGACTCGGACGCTCCCGGGGCGGCCAGACCGGCAAGATCCATCCTGAGAGGCCTGGCCGAGGTTCGCTGCGGTACGGCCGTGCTCGATAGGGGCGCCGGGATCAGCGGCGCACTTCGCCACGCCCGCTTGGCGCCGTGACCCGAGAAGGCAGTGGCCGCGCGGGCTCGGGGCCACATACGTTCGTCTCCATGGTCGACGCGACTCTCGGGCATCCGCGCCTCGCCGCCATCTACGACCCACTCGATCCGGACCGCAGCGATCTCGACGCGTATCTCGCGATGGCGGAGGAGTTCGGCGCGCGGTCCGTGCTGGACATCGGGTGCGGTACGGGCGTGTTCGCGCTGCTGCTCGCCGAGCGCGGGCGGGAGGAGTGGGCGGAGTGGACGCGCGAGACCACGTACCGCATGACGGACATCCCGGGCGTCGGCCACATCGAGACCTGGGCCGAGCTGAGGGACGTGAGCCTGCCGCTGGTGAGCTTCCGGGGTACGCATGTGTTCACTGCGGACGAGGACGTACTGACCTCGGAATCGACACTTCGCTTCCGCGAACGTACGGAGATCGAGCGGGACTTGCACGAGCACGGCTTCGTCGTCGAGGACGTACGCGACGCACCCGACCGGCCGGGCAAAGAGTTCGTGTTCGTGGCGCGGCGCGGTACCGCGAAGCCCGTCCTTCCCGGAATGCCCTAGGGAGCGTGCGCACCGCACAGCGCCGAGCAGACGGGACTCGAAGACACTCCCTAGCCGGCCCATCCGCTGACGCGCCAGGCGGCGGGACTGGTGCTCGGCGCGGCCGGCCGGCGTGCGGAGCGGGCGCCGTCGACCCACGCGGAGGCGGCGGCCGCTTCGGCGCGGGCGGCGGAGGCGGCACGGGCGGTCAGCACCGTGATGAGCGCCGCCAGTTCCTCTGGTGTCGGGTTGCCGCGGATCACCTTCAGGTACAAGCTCTGCGCCACGTCGTACCTCCACGTCGGAACCGGCCCTCTACAAGGCTCCTATGAGGGTCCCGCGCGGGCCGCGACGGCCGCATCTTCTCAAATGCGCACCTGTAATGCGATTTTCGTCGCCTTCCGAACTCGCGCCCCGTGACGACGTGTCAAGCGCTGGGCGTGGCAGGAAGCGGCAGCGGCCGGGCAGCTTGCTGACTCGCCGAACCCTGTCCCGCCGGTCGAGGAAAGCGCAGAGTTGGTGGTGCGAGAACGAATGACAACCGAGTAAAAGGGGTCAAGACAATGACGAACGCAGTGGCCTTTCCCTCCCACCGGGACATAATCGTCGAATTGCCGGCCGTCGCCGAGTCCGATGGCCACTCGTGCGGGCTTGAATGGCCGGAGCGTGCCCCGCTCGTTCCGCTGGGTCACGAGGGCGCCGCCTCGCCGCACATCGAGCTGAACACCGATGAGCCGGGGATTCGCGGCCTGTTCAGGTTCCGCCCGGAAACGGCCCTCCCTTTGAACGCGCTTTCCGAAGTCCTGCTGTGCGGAGAGAGCACGCTGAGCCGCGGTGAACGCGAGCTGATCGCAGCCTACGTGTCCGCGCTGAACCAGTGCCGTTTCTGCTTCTACACCCACGCGGCCTTCGCGGCAGTGAGGGCGCCCGAGGGAATGACTTTGGTGGAGGAGGTCTGCGCCGACCTTGAGACCGCGCCCGTCTCCGACAAACTGCGGGCCCTGCTCGCCATCGCCGGCGCCGTCCAGCAGGGCGGGAAGCGGGTCTCCAAGCAGCACGTGGCACAGGCTCGCGCGGCCGGCGCGACGGACACCGAGATCCACGACACCGTACTGATCGCCGCGGCGTTCTGCATGTACAACCGCTACGTCGACGGGCTTTCCACCTTCGCCCCCGACGACCCCGCGGTCTACGCCGCACGGGCGAAGATGACCGGCGGATACCTCGCCGTGCTGGCCGATTCACAGCGCCAGGCGGGATGACCGGGCCGCAGGTGCCCGAGCCACCCGGCCACCGCGTGACCTTTGACCTCTTGGTCCGCGGAGGCCGGGTGGCCCTGCGTTTGTCACGAGAATGACGTGTGCCGCGTTTTGTTTACGAGAAGAAGTCGTCGATCACATAAGAATCGTAGGGGAAGCTCCAGCGCTCGGCGATTTTGCCGCCGACCATGCGGAACACGTGGACACCGCGCTCGTCGAGGATCTTGCCATCATGGTTTCCGCGGATCCGGAGGAGGACGGCGACGTGCTCGTCGTCGGCGAGAAACGCGTCCGGGTCGTACCGCAGCGAACTGCCGGTCTGGTCTCCGAGCTTCGCGAGATAACTTAATACGTCGGCCCTGCCGGTGTGGTCGCCCGCGAGTGAACCTTGGCCGGGAACGTGGAATACCACGTCTTCCGTGAGCAGATTGTCGCGGATGAAGTCCAGGTCACCCTTGGCGATCGCGTCGTAACTCTCGCGGGCTGGGTTGACGTTGGGATGTTCGGACATGAACGGCCTCCTGGAGATGGTGCGGATCTTTTGGGGGGCGACGGTGACGCTACGCCTGGCCGTGGGAGCAAACAAGGGAGTAAGGACAGACTTACCGTATGGTCACGTGCCGGTAACGACGCTGAGAAAAGTCGAGGAACGCCCAATGAAGAGGCCGGAGAAACCGCCCGTTGACAGCCGGGGCGTCATGTAGCGAACATGAGCGTCTGTCGGATGGATCTGTTCGCCCATGACTGCGTATGAGGTGCCCCCTCAGCGCCGGTGAGGAATCGACCATGCCCCACATCAGCCTCAAGTCAGACGAGCCGGGGATCCGCGGTCTGTTCCGGTTCCGCCCGGAGACCGCTCGCCCGCTCAACGAGCTGGTGGAGGTACTGCTCTGTCAGGAGAGCACACTGTCCCGCGGCGAGCGGGAGCTGATCGCGGCGTACGTGTCGGCGCTGAACCAGTGCCGCTACTGCTTCTCCGCCCACGCCGCCTACGCGGCTGCGCAACTCCCCGAGGGGATGGCGCTGGTGGAGCAGGTCCGCGCCGACCTCGACGGCGCGCCCGTGTCCGACAAGCTGCGGGCCCTGCTGACCATCGCCGGCGCGGTCCAGCAGAGCGGGCAGAACGTCACCGGCAAGGACGTCGACGAGGCCCGCGCGGCGGGCGCGACGGACACCGAGATCCACGACACCGTGCTGATCGCCGCGGCGTTCTGCATGTACAACCGCTACGTCGACGGCCTGGCGACCATCGCCCCCGACGATCCGTCCGGCTACGCGGCGCGGGCCGAACGGATCGTCTCGCTCGGCTACCTGGGGCTGCTCGCCGAGTCACAACACCAGGCCTGACACCACTGACGTCAGTCGACGCCCGCCCCACCCCCCGAAGAGCGCCGAGCAGAACGCGTACGCCCGACCGACGCCCGTGGAGGACACACCCATGGCCAGCCATTCAAGCGCCTTACCACCCCGAGCAGACCTGCTCACCTCGTTGAACACCGACTACCACCGGGCAGGGCTGAACGTCTTCCTGGTGATCGTGCTGGCGCACTGGGCCGAGCACGTGGCGCAGGCGATCCAGATCTACGCCCTGGGCTGGCCGGTCCCGGAGGCGCGCGGCGTGCTCGGACGGCCGTTCCCCTGGCTGGTGACCTCCGAGTGGATGCACTACGGCTACGCGCTGGTCATGCTCGTCGGGCTGATCGTGCTCCGCAAGGGCTTCACCGGCCGCTCCCGCACCTGGTGGAACATCTCGCTGGGCATCCAGGTGTGGCACCACCTGGAGCACCTGCTGCTGCTCCTCCAGGCGCTGACCGGCTACCACCTGCTGGGCAGGCCGGTGCCGACCAGCATGATCCAGTTGCTGGTCCCCCGCGTCGAACTGCACCTGTTCTACAACGCGATCGTGTTCGCGCCCATGGTGGTGGCCATGTGGCTGCACCGCAAGCCCACACCGGTGGAGCGGGCGTCGATGAACTGCCGCTGCGCGCCCGCCGCGGCCTGACCGCCGATCGGTCCCCTTCCTCGATGGCCCATGGAGTGCTCATGCCCCTGATCGCGTCAGCCGCCGGCTCACCCGGCACCGCGGCTCCGCCCCGCCACCGCACACCGGCCTCCCGGCCGCTGAGCAGGCCGGCTCAGGCGGAGCGTGAGGTCTGATGGCGAATCCCGGCGAGCACGTCCACCGTTACCTGATCATCGGTGCCGGCCCCGGCGGGCTGCAGCTCAGCTACTTCCTGCAGCGTGCCGGAGCCGACTACCTCACCCTGGAACGCGAGGACTCCCCCGGCGGCTTCTTCCGCCGCTACCCGCGCCACCGCAGGCTCATCTCGCTGAACAAGGTGCACACCGGCGAGAAGGACCCGGAGATCGCCCTGCGCTGGGACTGGAACTCCCTGCTCAACGACTCACCTGACCTGCTGTTCCCCCGTTACTCGCAGGACTACTTCCCCTGCGCGGACGACCTGCTGCGCTACCTCGCCGACTTCCAGCGGGAACACGCGCTCAACGTCCGGTTCTCCACTCCCGTCGATCGCATCGAGAAGATCGACGGGACCTTCGTCGCGCACGCCGGGGACGAGGTGTTCCGCGCCGAATGCCTGATCATGGCCACCGGCTGGGGCGGCCCGCACATCCCCGACATCCCCGGCATCGAGCTGGCGGTGGGGTACGAGGACGTCGCGGAGTCCGCGGAGGACTTCACCGACAAGCGCGTGCTCATCCTCGGGAAGGGCAACTCGGCGTTCGAGACCGCCCAGGCCATCCTCGGCCAGGCCGCCATCATCCACCTCGCCAGCCCGAGCCCGGTGCGGCTCGCGTGGACGAGCAAGCACCCCGGCCACGTGCGCGGCCAGTACGGCGCCCTGCTCGACAGCTACTGGTTCAAGACCCTGCACGGCGTGCTCGAATGCCAGGTCGACCGGATCTGGCGCGAGGGCGACCGCTACAAGGCCGCGATCACCTACACCCTGGCCGAGGGCGAGCAGGCGATCCTCGAATACGACACGGTTCTGCGCTGCACCGGCTTCACGATGAACACCGGCCTGTTCGACGAAACCTGCATGCCCGAACTGGCCCCGAACGGGCGGATGCCGGCCATCCGGCCGGACTTCCAGTCGGTGAACGTCGAGGGCCTCTACTTCGCCGGCACCCTGATGCAGGCCCGTGACTTCAAGCGCGCCTCCTCCGCCTTCATCGACGGGTTCCGCTACAACCTGCGCACCCTCGCCGCCCTCCTCGCCGAGCGCTACGAGGAGGCGCCCCTGCGCCAGGAGGTCCTGCCGGTCGACCCCGACCAGCTGACCGCGACCATGCTCGACCGGGTCAACTACAGCTCGGCGCTGTGGACCCAGTTCGAGTACCTCTGCGACGTGTACGTCGTGGACGAGGCGGCCGGGCAGATCCTGCACTACGTGGACCTGCCCGAGGACTACGCGGTCGAGCGGTTCGCCGGCCACCCGCTGTACTTCACCGTCACCCTGCGGTGGGGCCGCGAGGACTACGGCGACGTGTTCGCGATCCAGCGGCACCCGACCCCGGAGCGGGCACACGAGAGCGCCTTCCTGCACCCGGTCGTCCGCGCTTGGCGGCACCGGGAACAGGTCGGCGAACGGCACCTGCTGGAGGACCTGCTGGCCCAGTGGCGCGACCCGGTCAGGCACGTGCGGCCGCTGCGCGCGTTCCTGGCCTCCCGCCTCGGCGCCACGGAAGAACGGCCGGACGACCCGTCGGACGCGCCGGACCAGGCGCCGGGCGCGCCGTCGGACGCGCCCGCCTGAACGTCCGTGAGCGCGTCAGGCCCGCCCAGCTGAGCCGTTCGGAGTGACCAGGTGCTCCACCAGGTGGTCGACCACGTCGGCGACCCGCCCACGCCGGTCGTGGGCGGCGCGCTGGCGCGCCGCCCCGGTGCCGTCGACGCGCAGCCGCTCCAGCCGGTGGGTCACCATGGCGAGGTCGCCGGTCTCCTCCAGTGCTGGACGAACGTGCCGCAGCAGCCCCGAGAGCAGGTCTCCGGCCGGTCGCAGCCCGCCGGACACCGGGTCGACGCCGTGCCCGTCGAGGCCGTCGCGCGCCGCCCGCCAGTACGCCACCCGCAGCCGCTCGGCCGACAGGGGCGGGCCTGGATCGCCGCGATCCACCCGCTCCAGCGACACCACCACCAGGGCGCGCACCACGGCCGCGAGCAGCGCGGACTCCTCGGCGGTGGCGGGCACGTCGGTCACCCGGACCTCCAGCGTGGGCAGCCGCGACGAGGGCCTGATGTCCCAGAAGATCGTCCCGGGGTCCACCAGGGCCCCCGACTCGGTCAGCGCGCCGACCAGCTCGTCGTACTCGCCCAGCGAGGCGAAGTACGGCGGCGGCCCGGCCACCGGCCACTTGCCCCAGCTCAGCGTGCGCCAGCTCGCGTACCCGGTGTCGCGGCCCGTCCAGAACGGCGAGTTGGCCATCATCGCGATCAGCACCGGCAGCCACGGGCGCAGATGGTTGCTCACCAGCACGGCCCGCTCACGGTCGGGCAGGTGTACGTGGACGTGGCCCGCGCAGATGCTCTGCTCGTCGTGCAGCGCGCGGTAGTTGGCGATGCCCACCCCGTACCGGGGATCGTCGGTGATCGGGGGCGGGACCACGTCGCCGAGCACCGGCGTGCCGGAGGCGACCAGGGCGAGCCCCTCCGCGCGGGCCGCGGCGGCCACCGCCGACCGCATCCGGCGCAGCTGGTCCTCCAGCTCGGAGACGGACGCGCACGGCGCCGTCTTGGCCTCCACCTGGAACCGGGTGATCTCGGCGCTCACCATGTCGCCCAGCTCCGCCCCGGCTCGCTTCACCACCGAGGCCGCCCTCGGCGCCACCTCCCGCGTGACCGGGTCCACGACCAGGTACTCCTCCTCCACCCCCATCAGCGGGCAGACCGCATCGAAAGGTAGCGGCTGTGGTGCTTCCACGATCGCCGTCATCCCAACTCCCACCTTGGAAAAGTTCACCTATAACCGGCGTCCGCGCCTCGACGACACGGGGCGGACCGCTTCTCGACCACGCCACGTTACCCAGCACATCCCCGATTCGCAGGCGTCAAACGGCATTTCACCCGGAAGAGCACCCTGGAATAAATATCGACGAGCCCGAATATGGGTTATTTCACGATAAATGCCCGTTTCGTAATAGCCGGTGCCCAAGCTCCACGATCATGCGCCGTCTTCTCCCGCTGCTGCTGGTGTGCGCCTTCACGGCCGCCTGTACGGCGGACCCCCAGCCCGGGTCGCTCCCCCTGTCGGTGCCACGGTGGTCGGCGACGCCGCTGGTCTCGCCCACACCGTCCCCCTCCCCGGCGGCGCGGCCGACCTCGGAGACACTGCCGCTCCCGTACGACCGGACGGCCGCGGTGGACAGCCGGCTTTACACCGCCCCGCGGGCGAAGGCGAACTGCGCGATCCCCGCGATCAGGACGGGTAGCTGGACGTCCATGAAGCGCTACCTGGGGGCGGTCTCCTCGTGCCTGGACCGGATCTGGGCGCGCGAGTTCAAGCGGACGCGGATCTACTTCAGCCCGCCCAAACGCAAGTTCGTGCGGCACCGCGTGAAGGACCGCGACTGCGGGCTCATGCCCTCCAAGGAGGCGGACGGCACCTACTGCGACGACTCCAGGATGTACTACGTCCTCGTCGAGCGCGCCGACCTCCAGCCCGGCGGCGCGGCCTGGGTGGCGGAGGTGACCGCCCACGAGTACGGCCACCACCTCCAGAACATGGCGAACATCAGCGACTACGCGTGGGACGAGGACACCGCGACCAGGTCGAAGGCCAAGAAGGACCTCCTGAGCAGACGGCTCGAACTCCAGGCCGAGTGCTTCGCGGGCGTGGCGCTCAAGGCGATGGGCGACGAGATGCCCGCGTGGTGGGAGTTCCGCTCGTGGTACTCGGGAACGCTCCCGGACAAGTGGACCCGCGACCACGGACGACTTTCCACCCAGCTGAGATGGCTCGAACGCGGCTACGACTCCGCCAGCCCCAGCGCCTGCAACACCTGGACATCCCCCAAAAGCGACGTCACCTAGTCACCGCCCGAACCTCACCGACGTCCTCTGATCGAGTGTCGAGGGAGGGGTGTGACGTCATTTCGGCGAGCACTTCGAGGGGGCTGGTCAGCAGTTTGGAGAAGGCGAGTTCGGCGGCGCCGATCAAGGTGGCGTCGTCTCCGAGAGCCGAGGTGCGGAGTCGCACCTTCTCGCGGGAGATCACCAGCACGTTCGCCTCCACCCGGCTGTGGACCTGGGCCGCCGAGCCCGGGTAGACCTCACGGAGCATCCCACCGAAGATCACCAGGCCCGGGTTGAACAGGTTGATCAGGTTCGCCACCCCGATGCCGAGCCAGTCGCCGATGCGGCGCAGCGCGTCCTGGGCCGCGAGGTCGCCGCGCTCGGCGGCCTCCACGACGGCCCGTACGCCGTCGCGGCCGGACAGCTCGGAGGACCGGCCGGCGGCGTCGAGCAGGGCCTGCTCGCCGACCTCCGCCTCAAGACAACCTCGGGAGCCGCACCCGCAGGGCCTGCCGTTGTAGGGGTTCACCATCATGTGCCCGAGCTCGCACCCGTACCCGCCATCGCCGTCGAGCAGCTTGCCGCCGACGATGATCCCGCCGCCCACGCCGACGTCACCGTGCAGGTAGACGAGGTTCTGGAAACCGATGCCCACCCCGCGCTGGTGCTCGGCCAGCGCGCCCAGGTGGGCCTCGTTGCCGACCGACACCGGCAGCCCGAACCCCAGCCTGAGGCCGAGCTCGGTACCGAAGGCCTGGTCCACCCAGCCCATGTTCGGCCCGAAGCGCACCATCCCGTCGCCGGGCCGGATCATGCCGCAGTAGGCCGCGCCGACTCCGGCGCACACCGGCTCCGACCCCGCCGCGCGGTGCATCTGGCGGGCGAACCCGGCGAGCACCCCGACCACGTCGTCGAGGTCGACCCCGGCGCGCGGCCGTACCGCCTCCCTGCGGTCCAGGATGACCCCGCCCAGCCCGACCCTGGCGGCGACCAGGCGGTCCACGCGGATGTCGAAGGCCAGGACGTACACCCGGCCGGACTCCGGCCGGACCACCAGCGACGGCCGGCCCGCCTTGCCGGTGTCCTTGGGGAGTTCCTCGCGCACCAGGCCGGCCGAGGTGAGATCGGCGGTCAGCGCCATGATGGTGCTGCGGTTCAGGCCCATCCGGTCGGCCAGCTCCGTACGGGAGACCGCGCCGCCCAGGTGCACGTGCCGGAGCAGAGTGCCGAGATTGTGCCGGCGGATCTCTTCCTGGGAGCGACCGGCTTTCAGCATCGTGGGGATCCTGACGACTCGGGGTTGTCATCGTCACGCGCCGCGACGGCGGGACAGGACATCCCCACCGACCGCAACAACTCGACAGATCCTGTCACAACGTGACGATACCAACCGGTAGCTGCGGGAGCACCTTCCTCAAAGGCTTGTCCCCCGACCGAGGGCAGGAGGGTACGGCCAGAGGTCTTCCGGCGTCAGGTGCCGGTCGTGCCGTTCGGATTGGCGGGGTCTGTCGCGTTCAGCCTGCGCAGTAGGTGCGCTCGTTCGGGCTCGGTGCCGGCCAGGGCGAGCGCCTCACGGTAGGCCGCCGCGGCTTCGGGGAGCCGCCCGAGACGGCGAAGGAGCTCCGCCCTGGCCGCAGGGTAGGGGTGGTATCCGCGTAGCCGGGGCTCGCCGGCCAGCGCGTCGAGCAGCGCCAGGCCCGCCTCCGGCCCGTCGCGCATGGCCATCGCCGCTGCCCGGTTCAGCGCGACGACCGGGGACGGCGCGAGAGCGAGCAGCACGTCGTAGAGCGCGACGATCTGCGGCCAGTCGGTGCTCGCGACGTCCGGCGCCTCGTCGTGCAGGGCGGCGATCGCGGCCTGCACCCCGTACGGACCGGGCGGGCCGCCGGTCAGCGCGACCACCACCAGGTCAGCGCCCTCCTCGATCATCGTGCGGTCCCAGCGGCCACGGTCCTGGTCGTCGAGCAGCACCAGCGCGCCGTCCGGTCCGGTACGGGCGTCGCGTCGCGCGTGGATGAGCAGCATCAGCCCGAGCAGCCCGGCGACCTCCCGCTCGGCGGGCAGCAACCGGCGCAGGATCCGGACCAGCCGGATGGCCTCCTCGGCGAGGTCGAGCCGCTGCAGGTCCGGGCCCGAGCTGGCAGCGTAGCCCTCAGTGAAGATCGAATAGATGACCTGGAGCACCCCCGCCAAGCGCCCCGGCAGCTCGTCGGCCCCGGGCACGCGGAACGGGATACGGGCCTCGCGGATCTTCTTCTTCGCCCGTACGATCCGCTGGGCCATCGTCGCGGAGGGAACGAGGAAGGCCCGCGCGACCTCGGGCGTGGTGAGGCCGGCGAGGCAACGCAGGGTCAGGGCCGCGCGATCGTCGGCGGGAAGGGCCGGGTGGGCGCAGGTGAAGAACAGCTGCAGCCGCTCGTCGGGCAGATCCTTGTTCGCGTCCGCGGGTGGGGCGGGATCGGCCCGGTCCGCCTCCACCTGCAGGATGGCGAGCCGGGCCGCGTACGCCTGGTCCCGCCTCAGCCGGTCGACGGCCCGGCGTCGTGCCGTCGTCAGCAGCCAGGCCCCCGGTCTGGCCGGAACGCCGTCGACCGGCCAGTGCACCAGCGCCGCTTCGATGGCCTCGGAGGCGACCTCCTCGGCCAGGTCGAGGTCACCGAAGCGGCGGACGAGCGAGGCGAGCAGCCGGCCGTGTTCCTCGCGGAATATCGACTCCAGGGAGGACTCGACAGGCGTCACGGCGCCCGAGACCCGCGCGTCCATCAGTTCCTCCCGAGGGGATCGTCGCCTTTGGGCGACGGGGGAATCGGGAGCGGGAGGGCCGCCAGGGCCCGAGCGTGCGGTGACCTGTCTGGTCTGCGCATCAGAGTTCTCCGTTCGTCGTCACG
>NZ_JBEZFH010000016.1:0-68360 GCF_040649355.1 Sphaerisporangium sp. NPDC049002
TAGCAACCTGAAGGATCACGTGATGGCCGTCTTCATTTCACGACGCCACGCTGACTACCAGCGGAAACTCGTACACCACCCCCGTGGACGCAACCCAGGGGGTCGGTTCCTGTTCGGCTTCCACTTGTTGGTTCCACTCACGCTTGGTGGCCTGCCAGCCGTCCTCGTCCTGGCCGGCGCGCCAGTATCCCGAGATGGACAGCGCCTCGCGCGGCACGCCGTGTTCGACGCGCAGCAGGTGCCGCAGCTCCTTCACGAAGCCCGCCTCGCCGTGCACGAACGCCTGGACCGCGCCCGAAGGGAAGTCCAGGGCCCGGACCGAGCGGACCAGGGCGTCGCCGACTCGCCCGTCGCCCCGGTGCAGCCAGGTGATGGAGACCTCGCCGGCCGATTCCAGCTTCTGCTCCTCCTCTGGGCCGCTGACCTCGATGAAGACGTGCGCCCGCGCACCGGGAGCGAGGCGCTCCAGGGCGGCGGCGATGGCGGGCAGCGCGCTCTCGTCGCCGGCCATCAGGTGCCAGCCGGCCGCCGGGTCGGGCGCGTAGCCGCCGCCCGGACCGGCGAAACGCACCTGGTCGCCGGGAACGACGGAGGCGGCCCACGGGCCGGCCAGGCCCTCGTCCCCGTGGTAGACGAAGTCCAAAGTCAGCTCGCCCGCTTCGGCGTCCCACCGGCGCACGGTGTAGGTCCGCATGCGTGGCCATTGCTCGCGCGAGAACTCGGCGCGGACGCGCTGAAGGTCGAAGGGCTCCGGGTAGGTCACCCCTTCGGCGGGGAACAGCAGCTTGACGTAGTGATCGGTGTACTGGCCCGCGGGGAAGCCCGCCAGGCCGGGGCCGCCCAGGACGACGCGGATCATGTGCGGCGTCAGCCGTTCGACGCGCAGCACCTGCGCCTGGGTCACATTCGGAGTCCTGCGTGCCGGACGCTCGGTCATGCGCGGGCCCCCTGTCCGGTCAGCGCGCCCGGCAGCGGCACGCCGGGCCGCGTCTTCGCGGCGCGTACCTCGTTCCACACTTTCGCCCCCACTGGGATCCCGTTCTTCGCTCTCGCGCCGGCGACTGCCGCGCTCCGTTCCCCAGCGTAGAGAACGTCCGCCCCCCGGCGATCCGTCGGTGCGACCACCCGAGCCGATCGTACGGGCCGGGCGGTGGAGGCCGGGGTCACCTTCAGGTCGAACGCAGACGGGATGCTCAGAACAGTCGCGACAGGTGCGGGTCTGCCCGGCGGAACGATGCCGTGAACGTCATGTCGGCGGCTTCAGCCTCCACGCTCTTGGCTGCGACGGTGGTGCTTGAGCGCCAGTCGGACTGCGCCGTACACGATGGGAAACAGAATGATGATGGGGATCACAAGCGCGATCATCTCGGCCGTGCCTAAACCGGGCATTTCGTTCCCTTCGTGGTAGAGGCATCTAAGCCTAGAGGGATCAAGGCCCATGGGAGGTAGTGGGGGGCCGTAGGCGCGTCTCCTGAAGGCTCAGGGAAGGCGGGGTCGGGGGTGGGCGATAGCCTGGGGGCGGTTCGGGAGGACGGGAGGCCGTTGGTGGCCGCAGAGCAGGGGGCAGGGTGAAGCTTCTCCACTCCGGGAAGGTCCGGGACGTCTACGAGGACCGCGGGGACATCATCCTCGTGGCGTCCGACCGGCTCTCGGTGTACGACGTGATCCTTCCGACCGCGATCCCCGACAAGGGCAAGGTCCTGACGCGGCTCTCGTTGTGGTGGTTCGAGCAGCTCGCGGACATCGTCCCCAGTCACGTGATCTCGGCGACCGACGTTCCCGAGGAGTTCGCCGGCCGGGCCGTACGCTGCCGCAGGCTCGACATGGTCCCCGTGGAGTGCATCGCCCGCGGCTACCTCGCCGGGCTCGGCCTTCGGGAGTACCAGGCGACGGGCGCGGTGTCCGGCGTGGCGCTCCCGCCGGGGCTCGTGGAGGGCTCCAAGCTGCCGGAGCCGGTCTTCACGCCGACCACCAAGGCCGAGCTGGGCGCCCACGACGAGTTCATCACCTTCGCCGACGTGGTCGCGCAGGAGGGCGCCGAGACCGCCGAGGAGCTGCGGCGGGTCACGCTGGAGGTCTACCGGCGCGGCGCGGAGCTCGCCGCCGAGCGGGGCATCCTGATCGCCGACACCAAGCTGGAGTTCGGACGGGCGGCCGACGGCACGCTGGTGCTGGGGGACGAGGTCCTTACCTCCGACTCCTCGCGGTTCTGGCCTGCCGGCCAGTGGGAGCCCGGGCGCCCGCAGTACGCCTTCGACAAGCAGTTCGTACGAGACTGGGCGCTCGGCACCGGGTGGGACAAGAAGGAGCCCGCGCCTGAGGTGCCCCAGGAGGTCGTCGACACCACGCGCGCACGCTACATCGAGGCGTACGAGCGCATCACCGGCAAGGCCTGGTAGTCGGCCGCCGGAACCCCGGGGCGGGGCGGGGGAGGCGTCAGGGGTGGTCCGGGGTCATCCCCGATGGGAGCGGGCGCGGGTCCGGCGCATCATCGGAGCATGTCCTATCGATCGCTGACAGCCTCCCGCGACGTGTTCACCGGGATGGCGTTCGCCGGCGCCCCCGTCTTCCTGCTGGCGTACGGGGTCATCCGGCTGCTGGACGGGCTCGACGGGGTCCGGGGCCCGGGTGTGGCCTGGACGACCGGCCACGCGGCGTTCCTCATCGGGCTGCTCCTGTTCGGGCCGGTCGTCCTCGGGATGCGCCGCATGGTGGCCGCCGGCACGGCGGGCCTGAGGTTCACCGCGACCCTGACCGCCGTGATCGCCCTGCTCGGGGTGGCCGCGACGGCCGGGCAGGCCGTCATCGACCTCGTCGTGGGGCTGCGCGCGGCCGGCCGTCCCGAGATGAACGACCTGTTCCAGCAGGTCCAGGGGTATCCGGGCGTGGGCCCGGCGTTCTACACCGTAGGCCCTGTGCTGTTCTACGTGGGTCTTCTCGCGCTCGTCGTCCTGCTCGCCGTGCTGACGCCGGGACGGGTGAGCGGCTGGAGCCCCGTGCTGGTCGTCCTCGGCACCGCCCTGATGGCGGTCGACCTCGACCTGATCCCCGTGGGCGCCATCTGCTACTGGCTCGTCCTGGCCCCGCTGGGATGGCGGCTGGCGCAGGGAGCCCCTGAAGGAGCGGTGAGCGGCGCCGAGGACGCGGCCGCCCTCGCCTGACTCACTTCTTGCAGATGTTCTGGGTGGCGGTCTTGGCCACCGGGGCGTCGTCGGCGGGGGTGGGGGTGGCGGCGGGGGAGTCGTCCTTGACGGTGACCTTCTTGGTGCCGGAGTACTTGCTCCCGACGATGACCTCGATGCCCGGCACGTCGGCCTGCCGCAGGTCGGCCCCGGGGATGGCGGCGGCGACGGTGCGCGCGGAGTCCTCCCGGCCGGCGGGGTAGCGCACCACGGTGTCGGTGTGGTCGCGTGGGGTCGTGTCGCCGGGTGCGGCGGGCACCTGGAAACCGACCTTGCGCAGATCGGCCTTGGTGCGCGCGCCCAGGCCCGTGATGGCCGTGCCGTTGAGCACCCGGACCGCGATGCGCGAGGGAGCCACGGTCAGGGCCTCGGCCGAGGAAGCCGGGGAGGACGAGGCCGATGGAGTAGGCGTGGCGCTCTTGGAGGCCGCCGGCTTGACCAGGGGCTCGTCGGCCGCGATGCGCTTGAACAGGTCGCGGGCCGCCGGCTTGTTCCACAGCACGGCGGATTCCCCGGTGGGCGCCTTGTAGTTCACGTCCGCGAGCGGGACGGTGGTGAAGGCCACGTCGTCGGTCGACACGTCCTTGAGCTGGTCGGCGAGGCCGAGGACGTCCTTGGCCAGGGCGTCGTCCACGGTCAGGGTCTTGAGCGTCGAGCCGACCAGGGCGCCGAGCCTCGTGGGGTTGGCCAGGGTGCCGCCGCTCAGCGCCCGCTGGAGCAGGGCCGAGATGACCTGCTGCTGGCGGTCGATGCGGTCGAGGTCGGAACGGGCGGTGGCGCGGGTGCGCGCGTAGAACAGCGCCTTGACCCCGTCGAGCTCGTACGTGCCGGGCTGGAGCTGGAACTTGGTGTGCTGGTCGTTGATCGCGACGGGGGTGCACACGGAGACCCCGCCGACGGCGTTCACGACGTTGATGAACCCGAGGACGTTGACCTCGATGTAGTGGTTGATCGGCAGCCCGGTGGCGTTCTGCACCGTGTGGACGGCCAGCTTGGCGCCGCCCAGGGAGTACGCTGAGTTGATCTTGTGGGTGCCCTTGCCGGGGATGTCGACCCAGCTGTCACGGGGCAGGCTGACCACGGTGACCTTCGAGTGGTCCTCCGAGAGGTGGATCACCATCATCGTGTCGCTGCGCTGGCCGACCTCACGGCCGAGGTGGAGCCGGTTCTGCTCCTTGCGCGACAGGTCGTCGCGCTTGTCGACGCCGACCAGCAAGATGTTCATCGCTCCGCGGGCGTCGGACCCGACGGTGCCGGCGTTGACCCGCTTGAGCTGGCTCGTCGCGTAGGTCGACAGGAACCACAGCACGCCCGACCCGAGCAGCACCGCGCTTGACAGGGCCCCGGTGACCATCAGGCCGCGCGCGCTGGACCGTGCCCGCCTGGTGCGGCGCTGTGACAGCCTGACTCCGCCGTACGCGTCGCCGCCCACGTGGACACCGGAGTCGCCGACGCCAGCACCGGAGTCGTCGTCACTCACCGTGGTGCCCCCCTCAGGCCGAGAACGTTCACCGGTGAGGGGGCTTCCATCGCCCGTGGGTTGCCGTCCCCACCCGCTCGTACAGTAGCGTGAGCGCCGCCATGAAGGAGTTCCCCGACTCGCCCCGAACCAGCCAGACCACACGAGTCTGGCCGCCGATCTCGGTCGTCATGCCGGTGCTCAACGAAGAGCGCCACCTGCGTGAGGCCGTGCGGCAGGTGCTCGCCCAACGCTACGACGGACCGATCGAGATCGTCCTCGCCATCGGCCCGTCCCATGACCGCACGCAGGAGGTGGCCGACGCCCTCGCGGCGGAGGACCCCCGCGTGAAGGTCGTGCCGAATCCCACCGGACGTACCCCGAACGCGCTCAACGCCGCCATCGGGGCATCCCGCAACGGGATCATCGCCCGCGTCGACGGGCACGCCATGCTCCCGGAGGACTACCTCCAGGTCGCGGTCGACACCCTCGAACGCACCGGCGCCGACAACGTGGGCGGCATCATGGCCGCCGAGGGCGTCACGCCGTTCGAGCAGGCCGTGGCGTGCGCGATGACGTCCAAGATCGGCGTGGGCAACGCGCGCTTCCACACCGGAGGCCAGCCAGGGCCCGCCGACACCGTCTACCTCGGCGTCTTCCGCCGTGAGGCGCTGGAGCGGGTCGGCGGCTACGACGAGCACTTCCAGCGCGCGCAGGACTGGGAGATGAACCACCGCATCCGGGAGACCGGCGGCCTGGTCTGGTTCCAGCCCCGCATGCGCGTCTCCTACCGGCCGCGCCCGACGGTCAAGGCCCTCGCCAAGCAGTACTTCCACTACGGGCGCTGGCGGCGGGTCGTGGCCCGCACCCACGAGGGCACGATCAACCTCCGCTACCTCGCCCCGCCGCTCGCGGTGCTGGCGATGCTGCTCGGCCTTGTGGTGTCGCCGTTCTTCCCGCTCGGCCTGCTGGTTCCCGGGGCGTACATCGTGGCGATCCTCGCCGGCTCGGTGCTCACCGGCCGGGGGCTGTCCACCAGCGCTCTGCTGCGGTTGCCGCTGGTGTACGCGACCATGCACATCTCGTGGGGCTGGGGCTTCCTCACCAGCCCGCCTCGCCTCGCCAGGCCGCCGCAGGGCGCGCTCTCCTAGCCGCACGCCCCCTCCGGGAGCCTCCCAGGGCTCCCGGAGCCCTAGAGCCGTAGCGTGCCCTTGAGCCCCGCCATGTCGTGGGCGCGGTTGACCGCCTCGTCGAACCGCGTCATCGCGTCCGGATGGTCGGGCCCGAGCAGGTAGGTCTTCATCGCCCGCCTCGCCTCGGCGAGCTCGTCCACGCCCGGGCGCTGGAGCTGGGCGAGGATCCCCGGCAGCTCCCGCAGGCCGGGGCCGAGCAGGTAGGCCGCCACCGCGCTCGGGTAGCGCTCGCGGAAGACGTGGCCGGCCATCCCCGCGACGTTGGTCACCGCGTACGGCTTGCCGCTCGCCACGAAGTCGGCGACGACGCTGGAGATGTCGCTGACCAGCAGGTCGCAGTCGTTGAAGCAGGCGTAAAGGTGGGGCTCAGGGCCGGTGACCACCTGATGCCGCCCGGCGCCCGCCCCGATCATCTCGACGATCCTGCGGTGCGCCGTGCCGGCGCGCGGGTCGCGCTCACCCGTCAGCGGGTGCGGCTTGTAGATCACCCGTACGGCCGGGGAGTGCGCGAGCAGGGCCCGTACGAGCTTCGGGCCCATCGTGATGAGCGAGGTGTGGAACAGGTCGTCGGTCCAGCCCTCCCAGGTGGGCGCGTAGAGCACGCTGAGGACCGGCAGGCCGGGACCGCTCCGCCTGATCCCCGACAGCTGCGGGCGGCCCACCTCGACGATGTCCTCGTCGCGCACGCCCACCTGAGCGCGGAGGTAGCGGTCGCGCCCCGCCTGCCCGGCGACCCACACCTCGTCGTACGCCTTGGAGAACGGGTTGAACGAGGCCTCCTTGTCGCTGTCGCCGTGGCCGATGAACACGCTGCGCAGGCCCTGAGCCCGCAGCAGATGGATGTTCTTACCCACGTTCGAGGCGTAGAGCGCGAGGCGGGCGCCGTCCAGCCCGCGCAGGTTCATCAGGTCGACGGCGGAGGGCACGCACAGCACCGGCAGCGCCGTCGGCCCGAGCAGGGGGAGGATCTCGCGCTCCCGCAGCACGATGATCGTGCGGCGGCTGAGCCGTGCCATCGTGTCCAGCCACATGGTGGCCTGGTAGACCGAGGTGGGCGGCCCAGAGAAGTAGAAGATCACCTCAGGGCGGTAGGCCTGGACGCGCTGGTCGACGGCCGCGATCACGTGCTCGCGGTTCGCCGGCGGAGCCGCCCGCCGCGCGTGGAGCAGCAGTACGAGCACGGCCGCCGCCTGGAGCGCGATGGCCGCGCCGAGCCCGGCTCCGCCCAGTGCGGCCGTACCGGGCCCGTACGCCTCCATGAGGGCACTGACGGCGATCGCGCCCACGGGGAGGACGTCGACGTAGAACAGCCGGGCCCCGCGCCATCCGGCCAGCCCTCCCGGGGGCTCCGCGTGGATCCGCAGCGAGGGCACATCGAGGTTCCTGGTCGCCACCGGCATGAGGTTGAGGCAGCGGTCGAGGTAGAGCGCGGTGCCGGCCTGGAGCACGCGAAGGACGTGCATGAGCAGGAGGCCGCCGCAGAGCAGGACGAACCACCGGGAACCCGCGCCGGCCGTACGCGCCACGAGCAGCACCGCGCCGACCTCCCGGGCCAGGAAGCGCACGGTGACCCCGAGGTGGATCCGGCCCAGCCGGTCGAGCACCGGCCGCGCCAGGCGCCCGGCCGCCGCCTCCGCGCCGTACGACACCGCCACCACGACGGCGAAGGCCGTGGGGAAGGGGTACAGCGCGGTGACCATCAGCGCCGGGAAGGACAGCAGGAGCAGTCCCGCGAGGAACGCTCCAGGCGTGTTTCGGCGCACCCACCCCATCGACGGCCCCCCGGTCGTGTCCCCGCGCGTTGACGACCTTGTACCCACTCACCGGCCGGGGCTTACCGCAGGGTGGCTTATGTCAGGGGATGCGGCGTACGTCGATCACCTGGCCGGTGAGGTTGGAGATGAGCAGGTCTATGGAGGTCTGGGCCACCGCGCGGGGCGACAGCAACGTCGCGGGCGGCTCGTCGCCGAAGGCGCGGTGCCGCATGGGCGTGCCGGTGCGCTCGGGGTTGACGCAGTTGACGCGGACCCCGTACTCGGCCCACTCGTCGGCCAGCGCCTGGGTGAGGTTCACCACGGCCGCCTTGGTGGAGGAGTAGAGGCTGTAGTCCGCGCGGCCCCTGGTGTAGGACGAGGAGGTGTAGAGCAGCAGGTGACCGTGGGTCTCGCGGAGGTGGCGGATCGCCGCCCTGGCGATGTTGACCGGGCCGAGGTAGTTGACGCCGACGGTCTCCTGCACGGTGAGGTCGTCCGCCTCTCCGAGCTTGCCCATGTGGAGCACCCCGGCGGTGTTGACCACGTAGTCGACCCGGCCGCTCTCCTTGGCCGCCTGGTCGAGGGCATCGGCCACCGCGACGGCGTCCTCCACGCGCACGCCGTTCTGGGACCGCGAGAAGGAGTACACGTTGGCGCCGTACTCGCCGGCGAGGTCCACGACGTCGGCGCCGATGCCGTAGCTGCCGCCGAACACGACCACGGTCCTGCCCGCGAGCGCCCGCCGGTAGGCCTCCGGGCTCGCGGGCACGGGGGCGGTGTTCGAGGCGAGCTGGAAGAGCTTGTCGGCGATGTAGACGTCGACGGGATGGGTGACCTTCATGTTGTGCTCGCTACCCGGCACGATGTAGATGGGGACGTCCGGGAGGTAACGCAGCACCACGCCGCAGTCGTCGGTGGCGGGCCGCCTGTCGAAGTCCGGGTCCGCGAAGGCGCGCTCGTACGCCTCGCGGATCACCGACAGGCGGAAGCACTGCGGGGTCTGGCCGCGCCGCAGCCGCGAGCGGTCGGGGATGTCGCGGATGATCTCGCCCCGGGGGCCCGGCGCGGCCACCACGACCGTGTCGGAGGACGGGATCGCCACGTCGACCGCCGAATACACCTTGAGGGCCTCTACGCACTCGGTGATGATGCGCGGCTCCACCAGGGGGCGCACGGCGTCGTGCAGGAGCACGTCGCACTCGCCGGGGCCGAGCGCCTGCAGGGCCCGCCAGGTCGACTCGGTGCGGCTCGCGCCTCCCTCGACGACCTTGCTCACCTTGTGGAAGCCGCCCCGCTTGATCAACTGCTCGACATCGGCCGTGAAGCCGGGGGCCATGAGCACGACGATCTCGTCGATCTCGGGAGCGTCGTTGAAGACCGCGAGGGTGTGTTCGATGATCGTGCGCCCAGCGATCTTGAGGAGCTGCTTCGGGGTGTTGAGCCCGACGCGTTGCCCGATTCCGCCGGCGAGGACCACTCCGACGGTCCGCAGGCGTGGTTCCTGTGTGGCCAAAATAGGACTTCCTTAAGCGACTCGGTAATGGCTGACCCTACTGATCACTACCCGGAGGCAGCGCTCACGTCCCCTTATAACGCAGCGGCGCGCCGCGTGACGCGCCGATGGGATTGCGAGGCGCGTGACCGCTCGGTTACTTTGCGGGGTGGACGATCCCCGGCCGCGGAAGGAGACCCCCGGTTGCCCGACTCCGCGTACCCGCCCCCTGTGAGGCCTCCCCGAAAGCCTCACGGCACTGTGGAGCATTCAGGCGCCCTGTCGGACGCCAAGCCGCCGGCGGCCGCCGCGGTGCTGCTCGCCACCACCCCGGCGACCGGCCTGGCGTGCCCCGAGGGCACCCTGGCCGACCGGCTCGCCCGGCAGCTCGCGTCACTCCATGTCCCCCGGGTGCACGTCGTGACCCGCGCCACCGACCTGCCCGCGCTCCCCGCCCGTCCGGCCGTGCTCGTCGCGGGCCCCGCGGTGGAGCCGGTGACCGAGCCGCCGGCCGGGCCTCTGGTCGAGCCTGACGTCACGCGGAGCGCCGGGCTCACCGGCGACCTGCGCGCGGTGGCCGAGGTCGCCCGAGCCGTCTCAGGCCCCTTAGCCGTGCTCCCCGGCGACCTGGTGGCTCACACCGACGCGCTCGCCCTGCTCCTGGCCGACCCCGCGCGTGGCACCGGCGCGCTGGTCTCCCCAGAGCACGACCGGCTTCCTCCGGTCCGCGCCGAGCGGGGCCGGGTGGTCGCCGCGGGAAACTCCTTCCACACCGTGAGCGGCGCCAACGGCGGCTTCAGAGGCGTCCTGCACGTGGGCGAGGCCGATCTGGTGAGCCTCGCCGACGTCGCCGAGGAGCTCGCCAGTCTGGCCCAGGACCAACGGCTCGGCGGCGCAGAGGAGACCGAGGTGGCCGACCTGCTGCTGGCGGGCCTGGTGCGCGTGGGAGTGCCCGTACGGGCGGCGCCCCTCGGGCGGCTGCACTGCGACAGGGTCACGGGCCAGCCCGGCGCCGACGCCGCCATCGCCAGGCTTGGCGAGGTCGACGAGGGCCGCGCCCGGCTGGAGGCCGCGGTCAAGTCCGACGACGGCTTCGTCGCGACCTACTTCGTGAGCTCGTGGTCGGGGCACGTGGTGCGGCTGGCCGCCAGGCTGGGGCTCACTCCGAACGCCGTCACCGGGCTCTCGGTCGGCCTCGCGGGCCTCGCTGCGGTCGCCTTCTCTGCGGGGGAGCGCCGCGCGCAGGTCGCGGGCGCCGCGCTGCTCTTCCTGTCGTTCGTCCTCGACTGCGTCGACGGGCAGCTCGCCCGGTACACCCGTATGTTCTCGCCCCTCGGGGCCTGGCTTGACGCCACGTTCGACCGCGTGAAGGAGTATGTCGTCTATGTCGGGCTCGCCGTTGGATACGCCGGTGGCGTCGAGCTCGGGCCCACGGGCCCGGGCGGCATCTGGGCCCTGGCGGTAGCGGCCATGCTGGTCCAGGCGATCCGCCACATGATCGACTTCTCGTACGCCGGGGCGCGGGCGGACGCGGCCGGCGCCGG
Organism: Sphaerisporangium sp. NPDC049002; assembly: GCF_040649355.1. Classification (NCBI taxonomy): domain Bacteria; kingdom Bacillati; phylum Actinomycetota; class Actinomycetes; order Streptosporangiales; family Streptosporangiaceae; genus Sphaerisporangium; species Sphaerisporangium sp. NPDC049002. The sequence continues at coordinate 10,625 of NZ_JBEZFH010000016.1, forward strand.
CCAGGTCTGGGAGCGTCCCGAGCACGGCGGCTCGCTGGGGCTGCCGGTCGCGCTCAGGCGCGACTCCTCCGGCGGGCCCGGGACGTCCGGCGGGCCTGGGAAGCCCGGTGGGGCCGGGACACCCGGCGGGCCTGGGAAGCCCGGTGGGGCCGGGACGCCCGGCGTGGTCGTGGCGCCGGGACGAAGGCGCGGTGACGGCTCGGTCGCGCGGCTCTCGGCCCGCCTCGACAGGAACACCGCGTCCCGCTGGCTGAAGAAGATCGTCGTACTGCCCATCGGCGAGCGCATGGTGCTGATCGCGCTGACCGCCGCGATCTTCAACGCGCGGGTGACCTTCGTCGCGCTGCTGGCCTGGGGTGGGCTCGCGGCGCTCTACACGCTGACCGGCCGGATCGCGAGGTCTCTATGAGCATGACCAGGGTTCACATGGCACCGGTGCCGCGCAGCTCCGTGGTGACCTACCGCGACGACGGGGTGCTGGCGCGCGGCATGGGCCTGCTGGTCGCGGGCCAGCTTCCGCCGCTGCCGCCCGCGATCGCCGGGGCGTTCGTCACGGGGGTGATGCTGTTCCTCGGCGTCGCCGGCGCCGACGGGCCGTCCGTCTTCGCCCCGGCCGTGGCGCTGCTGCTCGCGGGCCCCGGCAGCTCCCACGCCCACGACGGGCGGCTCGACTGGCTGGTGCCGCCCATCCTCCGGCTCACCGAGTACGGCTTCATCGCCTGCGTCGGCTTCGCGTGGGATGTGCCCAAGGTCCTTTTGTTCACCCTTCTCGGCGCGATGCTCTTCCACCACTACGACGTCGTCTACCGCTGCCGCCAGCGGGTCTATCCGCCCGCCTGGCTCGCCTCCGCCGGGCTCGGGTGGGAGGGGAGGATGCTGCTGATCGCCATGGGTGCCCTGCTGGAGATCGTCACACCCGTGTTCGCGCTGGCCGCGCTGTATCTCGCGGCGCTGTTCTGCTGGGAGAGCGTCACCTGCTGGCTGGTCGCGCCCAGATCCGGCGTCGAGGCGGCCGACCTCGGCGGGCACGACTGACGCGCTTCACGGCGGTCATTGCCACTGTTTGGTCTTGTTATGGAATAGGTGAACCCGGGATTACACGATCACCACCTGCAGGCAACTAACCTTTGGCCTACAGATTCTGGCTTTATTGAGGAGTGCACGTTGCTGGGAATGGTGCTGGCCGCCGGGGCCGGACGACGCCTGCGGCCGTACACCGACACGCTGCCCAAGGCGCTCGTGCCGGTCGACGGGGAGACCACGATCCTGGACATCGCCCTGCGGAACCTCGCCGCGGTCGATCTGCGGGATGTCGTGGTCATCATCGGCTACGCGGCGCAGGCGGTGCACGACCGCAAGGCCGAGCTCGAACGGCGGCACGGCGTGAAGCTCACCCTCGTGCACAACGACAAGGCGGAGGAGTGGAACAACGCGTACTCCCTGTGGTGCGCGCGCGACCACTTCTCCGAGGGCGCTCTGCTGGTCAACGGCGACACCGTCCACCCGGTCTCGGTCGAGCGCACGCTGCTCGACGCGCCCGTGACCAGCGACATCCTCCTCGCGGTCGACGACGTGAAGTCGCTCGCCGACGAGGAGATGAAGGTCACACTCGACGAGGCGGGCCACCTTCGGCGCATCACCAAGCTGATGGACCCGGCCGACGCCTTCGGCGAGTACATCGGCGCCACCCTGATCCGCCCGGGAGCCGCCGCGCGGCTCGCCGACGCCCTGAAGGCCACCTTCGAGCGCGACCCCCAGCTCTACTACGAGGACGGGTACGGCGAGATGGTGGCCCGCGGCGAGAAGATCGCCGTCGCCCCCATCGGCAAGGTCGACTGGGTGGAAGTGGACAACCACGACGACCTCGCCAAGGCCCGGGAGATCGCGTGCACCTACTAGCCGAGCCGCCCGCGGGCCCGTGGGCAGCCGGTGTGCCGTGTCCCTCGACAGTCTGTGAGAACGCATGCCGCTTCTAGCGCGAATGCTCATGGCCCCGCTGACCGTCGAGGTCCGCCGGGGCGCGGTGGCCCAGCTTGGCGCGCTGCTCGCCGACAGCCGGGTGGCCACCTCCGGCCGGGTCGCGGTCGCGGTGGGCGCCGGGCAGGGCGACCACATCTCCAGCATGATCGCGCCCACGCTGGGCGAGGCGGAGGTGTTCCGGGTCCCCGACGGCTCGGTGGACTCCGCCGTCTCGCTCGGCGCCGACCTGCGCAAGGGCGCGTACGAGGCCGTGGTCGGCATCGGCGGCGGCAAGACCATCGACGTGACCAAGTACGCCGCGTCGCTGACCGGCATCCCCATGGTCGCCGTGGCCACCAACCTGTCCCACGACGGCATCTGCTCGCCGGTCTCCTCGCTGGAGCACGAGGGGGGCAAGGGCTCGTTCGGCGTCCCGATGCCCCTGGCGATCCTGGTCGACCTCGACTTCGTCCACGGCGCGCCCCCCTCACTCGTACGGGCCGGCGTGGGCGATGTGATCAGCAACCTGTCGGCCATCGAAGACTGGCAGCTCGGCAACGTCGAGCGCGGCGAGCCCATCGACGGCCTCGCGGTCGCCATGGCGCGCACCAGCGCCGAGGCCGTGCTCGGCAGGAGCGACTCGGTCGAGTCCGACGCCTTCCTCACGGTCCTCGCCGAATCCCTGGTGCTGTCGGGCATGTCGATGGTCATCGCGGGTTCGTCGCGTCCCAGCAGTGGTGGGGATCATGAGATCCTGCATGCCGTGGACCAGCTATTCCCAGGCACCTCGAACCACGGCGAGCTCGCCGGCATCGGGGCCGCCTTCTGCTTCTTCCTGCGTGAGGACGAGCGCCGGCTGTCGCTGGTCGCCGACTGCCTGCGCGGGCATGACCTGCCGGTCACCCCCGGCGACGTCGGGCTGACGGCCGAGCAGTTCACCGCCGCGGTGATGCTGGCGCCGTCGACCCGTCCCGGGCGATACACGATTCTGGAGCACCTGCGCCTCTCCGAGGCCGAAGTGCGTGACCGGGTGGAGGAATATGTCCGGGCCCTCGGTCATTGAGCTGCGCGCGGTCGCTCAGCCGCACACGACGATGGAGCGCAACTCCGGTGAGCACTGGGCCGGAGCGCTCTACATGCGCAAGCTCTCGATCTACGTGACGTGGGCGCTGGCCCGCACGCCGATCACCCCCAACCAGGTCACCGGCCTGATGATCCTCGCCGGGTTGCTCGCCGGCGTGGTGCTGGCCCTGCCGGGGCTGTGGGCGGCCGTCGCCGCCGCGGTCCTGATCCAGGTCTACCTGTTGCTCGACTGCTCAGACGGCGAGCTGGCGAGGTGGACCCACCGCACCTCGATCACCGGCGTCTACCTCGACCGGGTCGGCCACTACTTCTGCGAGGCCGCGCTGCTGATCGGGCTCGGGTTCCGGGCCTCGGTCACGCTGCCCGACTGGTACACCGTGCTCGGCGTCGCCGCCGCGCTCGGGGCCATCCTGATCAAGTCGGAGACCGACCTGGTGGACGTCGCCCGTGCCCGTTCGGGGCTGGCGGCGACCACGGAGGCGGCGGCCGAGCAGTTCCAGTCGCGGCGGCTCGGCGCGGCCCGGAAGATCGCCGCGGCGCTGCGCTTCCACCGGGTGATCCAGGCGGTGGAGCTGTCGATCATCGCCGTGATCGCGGCCGTCTGGGACGCGGTGGCGGGGAGCCTGGTGGCGACCCAGGTGCTGACCGTCGCGTGTGTCGTATTCGCGGGGCTTCAGGCGGTTCTGCACCTTGTGAGCATCCTGGCGTCGAAGCGGCTCGGGTGACATGAGAAAGCATCGGAACCGGCAGCGCTTCTCCGGCGTCGTATCTCTGTCAAGAGCCGTCGCCAAGCCAACAGTTACTGTTTGGCGGGGGTTTGCTGGCAGTTCCGATACCCTTATTTCGCAGTATGCAGACACAAGCTGGATTGCCCGCTCAAGCAGACTCGGTGATCATGACTCCATGCGTTCTCCATGCGTCGAGGCGATGACGCGTTGAAGATCTCGTGTGTCATCCTCACTATGGGTAACCGGATCTCCGAGCTCGACAGGGCCGTCGAATCCGCGCTGAACCAGACCGACGGAGACGTCGAGGTCGTGGTCGTCGGCAACGGTGCCGATGTGCCCAAGCTCGCCGACGTTCCGACGCCCGGTTCCGCCTCCGTGCGCACCGTGCGCGTCCCGCACAACGTCGGCATCCCCGAGGGCCGCAACCACGGCGTCCGCGAGTGTACGGGCGACGTGGTGCTGTTCCTCGACGACGACGGCTGGTACGCCGACGACAAGCTCGCGGCGCACGTCCGCGAGCGGTTCGCCGCCGAGCCCGATCTCGCGGTGATCTCCTTCCGCGTCATGGACCCCGACGGCGGCGTGGGCCAGCGTCGTCACGTGCCCCGCCTGCGGGCCGGCGACCCGCAGCGCTCCTCGCCGGTGACCACCTTCCTGGGCGGTGCCTGCGCGATCAGACGCTCGGCCTACCTGCAGGTCGGCGGCCTTCCGGGCCGCTTCTTCTATGCCCACGAGGAGACGGACCTGGCCTGGCGCCTCCTGGGTGAGGGCTACCGCATCGAGTACGACGCGGACGCCGTCATGTACCACCCGCAGGTGCCGCCCACGCGCCACGCCGACTTCTACCGGCTGAACGCGCGCAACCGGGTGTGGCTGGCCCGCCGCAACCTGCCCTGGCCGCTGGCGGCCCTGTACCTGCTCGACTGGGTCGTGCTGACGCTGGTGCGCGAGCGCTCCTCGCTGGCGATCAAGTCGTGGTTCCAGGGCTTCAAGGAAGGCCTCCGCGAACCGGCGGGCGAACGCCGCCCCATGGCCTGGCGCACCGCCTGGCGCATGCTCCGCCTCGGCCGCCCTCCCATCGTCTGACCTGTCGCCAGCCGTGGTTCTCGCACGGCTGCGCTCCGCGAGCGCAAGGCCATCCGGCTGGTCGGCGAACTTCATGACCGAGTGGCACCAGCGCTACGGCGGTGCCAGGGTCATGGTGTATTGGCACGTAGAGCGTAGGAACGTGGGCTGACAGCGATGACCGGAAAGCAGCGTCGCCCGGGCCGCACGTTGTCGGACGGAACTAATGACCGTCCCATGGTGCCCTGACCAGGGGTCGACCCGGCCGACGTAAAGGACACTTGACATCACGGCGGCCTCCTCCTACCGTGTCAAGTGTCCTTGACTTCTCGCCGCAGGAGGGCGCCCGTGCAAGCACACACCACAACCGGGGACTACCGGGAGTCGACCAAGGCAACCGTCCGGCTCGTACTCTGGACACTCGCCTGGGCGGCGACCCTCGCCTTGGCCAAGTTCGGTCCCGACCTCTTATGGGACCCGCAGCAACCGGTGGCAAGCTGGGCCGCGGTCGCCGTCAACCTGGCCGTCGGCATCGGATGGATCGTCGCCTTCACTCGCTTTCTTCAGAGAGTCGATGAGTTGCAGCGCAAGGTCATGCAGGAGGCCCTGGCCATCTCCCTCGGAGCAGGGTGGGTCGGCGGATTCGCCTATGTCGTCGCGGACGCCGCCGGCCTCATCACTTACGACGTCAACGCTGCGGTCCTGCCCGCGCTCCTGGGAGTCGTCTTCCTGATCGCCTTCGCCGCTGGCATGATCAGATACCGATGAAGAACCGCATCACGGAACTCCGGGCCGAACGCGACTGGACACAGGCTGATCTGGCTCAGCGGATCAGCGTGTCGAGGCAGACGATCATCGCGATCGAAAAAGGCAAGTTCGACCCGAGCCTTCCCGTCGCCTTCCGCCTCGCCAAGGTGTTCGACCTGACGATCGAAGAAGTTTTTCTCGACGAGCAGTAGAGCATCATCCGAAGTAGCTGAACACCATTCGGACGGCCGCGGAAGCACCCGCGCCGGTAGATCGCCCGATCCCGTACGTGCGTGCTCGGAAAGAGCATCTGTCATCGCCGGCATGGCTTACGTGCGGTCCCATCACTTTGGAGAGGAAGCGTTGCCGTGATCGTGCCCAGACCTCTTCCGCGAGACCGAGGCTGAGATCCGTCCATTCGGGCCGCATGATCGCCTGGTAGAAGGTGATGAGCGGTTCCGCGATACGGTAGCGCGTCCGCCCCGACCGGAAGGCATCCTTCTCTTTGGTCAGAAGGCCGCAGTCTTCCAGGACGTTGAGCGGGTGGGCGATGTCGGGTGACTTGCGGCCCACATGACTCGCTATGCCGCCCCAGGTGTTACTTCCCTCCGCCACCGCGGAGAGGACTGAGTGGTAGAGCGCAGGATCGCGAATGTCGGTCTCCTCGGTCGAACTGCTTCGCCTTTTCGGCATGGCGCTCGCCCGGCAGACCGGCTCTCCTGTCGGCTATCCGTTCGCGGACTGGCGGGACGCGCTCACCTTCTTCTTCTCGCTCCCCCGAGACCGCCCGATGCCGCTGGTCATCGACGAGATTCCGTATCTGATGAAAGCCAATCCCGCCATCCCGTCCATCCTCATGCAGGAGATCGATCTGCGCGGCCGTACACATGGAGGACCTCAGCACGCAGTCTGCGGGTGGCCGTGCGAAGACATTCGTGAGCACGCTCGTCCAGGAAGGCGGTGAGTGTCTTAGGAGGGCGGGAGTACCAAGGGGGAGTCGAAGGTCATCGTCAGGTGGGAGACGGTGGTGGTGAGCAGGGCTCGTTTGGGGAGGCCCAGTTCGCTGAGTTCCTTGGCGATGGGGTGGTTGCCGAGCCTGATCAGGGCTCCGCCGGGGCGGGCGCGTACGCCGTGGGGACGCATCGTCCAGCCGGTGTGCCGGGTCACGCCGTCGAGCCGGGAGTAGGCGTCCATCGGGGTGGAGCCACCGACCACGGGCATTCCCGGACGGATCAGCAGGTCGAGGACGAGCCGTCCGTCCTTCCGCAGGACGCAGCGCTTGTACGGCGAGGTGAGGCGGAGGTCGATCTCCGCCAGCTCCTTGGGGAAGCCCCAGATCGTGCGTCCGGCCTCCATGGTGAAGCCCTGGTCCACCGGGAGCCAGTGGATGAACGCCCCGGTGCCGTTCAGGCGGAGGTCCTTCAACCCCGCCAGCACGCCGCGCGTGGGCGGGCGCCCGGCCTCCGGCGGGCGGACCATGAACGCCACACCGAACTCGTTGTAGGAGTCAAGGTCGCTGTCGCCGTAGCGGACGAACGCCAGCGTGCACAGGGCCTTGCCGGGGAGCACCTCGGTGACGTCCAGGTCGGCATAGGCGAGCACGGCCCGGGCGGCGTCGGCTCGCACCAGGTACATCGCGCTGCACAGCGTGGCGTCCCTGACTTCCACGGGCATCCTGACCAAGCGCCCCTGGATGAGATGGCTAGCCATAACCTCAAGTACACCAACCCGGGCCGCAGGGCGCCAGGGCCTGGATTCCAGGGGTCAGGCCGGGACGACGCGGTGGACGGCGGGGGCGGGGACGTGGACGGCCCATTCCTCCAGCCGGGCGACGAAGTCCCGCGCGTGGTCCGGCCAGTGGTAGTGGCCGCGGGCCTCGGCGTACCCACGGGCCGCCATCACGGCCCGCCGCTCGGGGTCGTCCCGCAGGCGGAGTACGGCCTGCGCCGCCGCGTCCACGTCGCCGTAGGGAACGATCATGCCGCAGTCCGCGCGTCCGACGATCGAGGCCGCCAGGGGCAGCGGAGTGGTGATCACGGGAATGCCCCTGGCCATGTACTCGACGACCTTCGTGGGCAGGGACTGCCGGTAGTTGGGCACGTCGTGCAGGAGCGAGAGCCCCGCCAGTGCCCCCTGGGCCATGCGCAGCGCGTGGTCGTTCGGCACGTACCCGAACCAGTCGAGCAGGCCCTCCCGCTGCGCGTCCCGCAGCATCGGGCGCACCGTCGCGTCGGCGGCCCCGATCAGGTCCAGGCGGATCCCGTGCGGGCGGAGCCTGCGGGCCAGCTCCAGCATCTCGGCGACGCCCCTGGCCTCGGAGAGGTGGCCGACGTAGACGAGGCGCCCGGCGCCCGGCGGGGGAGGCGGCGCGGCGGGCACGTACGTGGTGTTCGGGATCACCGGGTGGTTCCCGGTGAAGCGGTCGCGGTAGGCGGCCTCGGCGAGGATCAGGTGCAGGCGGCGCTCCGCCCGCCTCTCGATCCCGTTGATCAGGTGCGGGAGCATCCGGCGCGCGGACTCCGGGAGGTAGGGCTTGGTTTCCAGGGCGCCCACGATGTCCTCGTGTACGTCCCACACGGTCGTGGGACGGCGTCGTGGCAGGGCGAACAGCAGCTCGATGTCGTGGACGAGCAGCAGGTCGGCGTCCCTTGCGCCCTTCCTGAGCGCGCCGCGCGCCGCGTTGAGCGCGTGTCCCCGGCGCAGGCCCACGGCGCGCGGCACGTCGATCGCGCGGATCTCCTGGGGCGGAGTGACGTTGCAATGGGTGAACGGCGCGATGTACGTGACCTCGTGCCCGGCGTCGAGCAACGCGCGGATCTGCCGGTGCATGATCCGCGCGTCCTCCGGGTGGTGGACGATCGTGCCGACACATACCTTCATACGTCGATGCTGGGTGGCGTTCCCTTCCTGCCCGGATGCGCACCGTGAATCAGAACCGAAATGCCGCTTAACATCAGCCCTTCTGGCGGGCGCCGGGTGGCCCTACGAGGAGGGCCTGCGGTAGAGCCAGACCAGGCGCGGCTCCAGCAGCCACTTGAAGGCCGTGCGGGTCTCCGGCAGGCACAGGACGATCGCCAGAGCGAAGCAACTGCTGGTGATCGCCATGACGCCGAGCGGCCCGTGCAGCCACGGGTAGCTCAGCCAGCCCATCTCCTTGGCGATGAGCACGGGCACCCCGTGGAGCAGGTAGCAGTAGAGCGTGCGCGTGCCGAGGTCGGAGAACCACGTGGTCCCGCGCGGCACCAGCGCCAGGACCGCCACGGAGACGGTCAGGGCGGCGACCAGCAGGGCCGCGCGCATGCCCATGCCCATCCACCACGACAGGTGGAGCTCGGCGTAGCTGTCCTTGAAGTAGATCGGCCCGAGCGGCACGCGCTTGGAGATCAGGATCGCCACCCCGGCGGCCCCGACGAGCACCACCGCCGACACGATCTTCACCCAGAGGCGGTTCAGCATGTCGAAGTGGCGGGGCTGGAGCCAGAGGCCGAGCACGAAGAACGGCATCAGGCCGAAGAAGCGGTCCATGCTGAAGTCACCCGGCAGATCGGACAGCCCGGCGAGCAGGTAGACGGCGACCGCGATCGGCAGGGGATAGCGCATGCGCTTCCACACCGGGGTGGAGAGCCGCCAGAGGAGCAGGGCGAGCAGATACCAGTTGAGCCAGGCCGGGTCGATGATCGTCAGGCTCCACTTGTGGCCGAGCGCGAAGCGGAGCGCGGCGTAGCCGATCTCCACGATCACGTACGGCACGAGGAAGGTGTCGACGAGCTTGTTCGTCTTGGCGTTGGAGTTCCAGAAGTTCCTGCTCAGGTAACCGCTGATGAGCACGAACAGCGGCATGTGGAACACGTAGATGAACAGGTAGGCCGACCGGGCCGAGTGCGCCGCGAGCGTGGGCACCAGGGAGTGCCCGGTGACGACCAGCGCGATCAGCACGAACTTCACGTTGTCGAGGTACGGCTCGCGCGGGCGCTTCACCGGCGCGGGCGCGGGGGCCTCCTCGGCCTCGGGAGCGGAGTCGTCCCAGGCGGCCTCGCCGGCTCGCGCGGGCTGCCGGACGCCGGGCTGCCCGGCCCAGGCGGGGGGCGCCCCGTCGAAGGTAGCGGGGGAGGCGTCGGGTATCGGCCGCCGTTCCCAGTACGAGAAGCCGTCGGACGCGGTGCCCTCAGGCCGCTCCTGCGGCCCCGGCGGAGCCTCCCACGCGGGCACGGGCCCCCGGGCGGCGGGCGGCGTCTCACGCGCGGGCGCCTGCGGGACGTCGCGTACGGACGTGCCGCCCGTCGGCTCGTCCCACGTGGGCCTTTCGAAGGTGAACGTCTCTGGGTCGTCGTCGGACGCCGGCGGGCCGGTGTGCTCGCCGGGACGGGCGTGGACGCCCTTCCAGGACTCGTCGCCGGCGTTCGCGGCGTGCTCGGCGACCGGCCACAGGGGCTCCCGGGCGTGCCCGCCGCTGTGAGGCCGCTGCCGGTCCCACGCGCCCGTTGGGGGCTCGGCGTAGTCGGGGACCGGCCAGCGCGCCGTGGGCGCGTCCTCGACGGCGTCGGTGTCCGGGGCGGGGCCGGTCGGTGCCTGTCCTCGTCTGGCGGTGGCCCCGACCTCGTCGGCGTCGGTGGAGACGCCGTCGGTGCGTGGAGCCGGAACCTGGAAGGAGGATCTGGTGTCACTCACGGGGGAAACGCTCAGCCATCTGTCGGGAGACCAGGGGTAGCTTCTGACACTGGAAGGTGCCCTCGAAGGACGGCGGAATGGAGCGTGCGGGCGCGCCTGCCAGGTGATCCACCATAACGCCCTCGTCAGGGATTGTCGCGACGGAGTCAGAAGTTCAACCCTGAGGGAATCATGAGAAACGGCCCGGCCCCACAGGGGAACCGGGCCGTTTCCTTGATCGGCTCAGGTGCTGCAGACGTCCGTCTTGGAGTCGACCACGCGAGCGCTGTCAGGGATGGTGACCGGCACCTTGACACCCTTGAAGTCGGCGCCGATGACCAACTGGATCACCGGGCTGCCGGGTGCGGGAGTGGCGGTGGAAGGCGTGGGCGCCACCGTGGGGGTGAAGGGGGTGATGAGCCCGGCCGTCACCTTGCCGGCGGCGGGGGTGACCTTGGTCAGCAGCTTCGCGACCACAGGGGCGGCGTAGTCGGGTCCCGCGGCCGCGCCCTTGGCGTAGAGCACCATGGTCTGCGGGCGGTCGGTGCCGTCGGGCTTGCGCGCGTCGCCCACCTGGGTCACCTTGAAGCCCTGCGCCGCCAGCGCCTCGGCGACCTCCTTGGCCCTGCCCGCGGTGTTGGTGCCGTTGACCACCTGGATGCGCACCTCGCCCGGCTTGATCGCGGGCTTGGCGGGCGCGGCCGAGCCGGAGGACGCCGCGCTCGGCTTGGCCGTCGGGGTGACCTCGACGTCGGTGCGCAGCGACTCGAACATCTTCCCGGCGTCCGGCTGCTTCCACTGGACGCGGTTCTTGTCGGCGGGGTACGGCTCCCAGGGAACCGTGACGAACTTGACCCCCTTGGCGGTCAGGCTTCGGGCGCTCTGGGCGATCTGGATCAGGGTGTCCACGTCGAGCTGGGGGTCCATGACCACCGACTGGGCGGCGGCTCTGACGAGGTTCAGGAGCTTGGCGGGATCGGTCAGGGTGTCGCCGCTGGTCGCCTTCTTGGCCACCTGCGAGAGGAAGATCTGCTGGCGCTTGATGCGGCTGATGTCGCTGCCGTCACCGAGGGAGTGGCGCGCACGCACGTACGCGAGCGCGGTCTCGCCCTTCACGATCTGCTTGCCCGCCTGGAGGTCGAGCTTGGCCTGCTTGTCGTGGACGGCCTGCGGCACGCAGATCTGGATGCCGCCGAGCGAGTCGACGATGGCCTTGAAGCCGGTGAAGTCGACCTTGATGTAGTGGTCGACACGGATGTTGGTGGTCGCCTCGATCGTGTTGATCGTGCAGGCCATGCCGCCCTCGTTGAACGCCGAGTTGATCATGTCGACGCGGGGGGCGATCGACACCTTCGTACGCGCGTTCTTGCAGCCCGGGATCTGCACCATCGAGTCGCGGGGAAAGCTGATCAGCGTCGCCTTGTCGCGGTTCGGCGAGATGTGCATGAGGATGATCGTGTCGGTGCGCTCGCCCTCGCCGGCCATGTGCTGGCCGTACTTCTTGTTGTCGCCCGCGCGGGAGTCGGACCCGACGAGCAGCACGTTGAGGGCGCCGGTGGAGTTGACGGGCCGGTTGGCGTTGAGGTCGCCGCTGACGTCCTCGGTACGGACGTTGCCGAGCAGGTTGCGGTAGAGCGTGTACCCGGTCAGTGCGATGAGGACCAGCACGGCGGTGAGGGCGATGCTGATGTAGGCCAGGACCCGCTGGCGCCCGGTCTTCGGGTCACCGGGGGCCTTGCCGCCTCGGCGGCGCCCGCGCCGGCCGGGGTCGTCCGGCGGCGGGGGAGGGGGCTCGGCGGGGACGCCCCTGCGGCGGGAGCGCTTCTCCTCGACCGGAGGCGCGCCCTGCGCACCGTAGGCGTCGGGGGGGCCGTAGGACTCCTGAGATCGGTAGGCGTCCGGGGTGCCGTAGGCCTCCCGCACACCGTAGGGATCGCGTGAGTCGTAGGCCTCCGGCGTGCCGTAGGCGTCGCGGGTGCCGTACGGATCCTCCGGGCGCTGGGGGCCCGGGGGCTCCTGCGGGCCCTGGGGGGCGCCCCGGCGGCGGCGGGGACGCTCGGCCTCGGCGGGGGGGAGGCCGCCTGGGGGTTCCGGCGTCCGGCCTCGGCTCGACCTGCGGCCGGGCTGGCCCGGATCCGCACGTTGGTCCCTGACCGTGGCGCCGTGTCGGTGCTCGCTCATTTCGTCATGAGGTTAGGTCACCGGCCCGCTTCTGGGCAGCATGATCGGGTGAATAGGCTCATGATCATGAATACTCCAGAGGGGTCGACACGGCGGCCAAGCTTACCGACAGGAGGATATTTGCAGGAATATCCTAATCCGCTGCTTTACCTGGAATTCACAGAATTCGCAGGTAGTGGGCTGTCTGACCGATCCCTCTTTCCTGCGGTCATGAGTGCGGCGGCCAGGCATGCCAGCGGCACCGCGGGCAGGACGTAGCGGTAGTCGAACTCGGCGGTCGCGGCGGGGATGACCAGCAACGACAGGGACGTCACCCACGGCAGCGTCCACGGCGCCCCCGCAGGCTCTCCCCTGCGCCGGCGTACGGCCGCTCGGGGGACGGCCCCTCGGCGTACGGCTCGGCGTACGGCCGTTCGGCGTACGGCCGCGGCCACGGGAGGCGCCAGCAGGAGCGCCAGGAGCACCGTGCCCGGCAGCCGGACCACGTCCTGGTAGGCCCGCGTCCAGCCCGCGAACGGCTCGGCGACGCGCGTGCCGATGGGACCCCGCTCGTAGCGCACGGCGAACTTCGCGCCGGTGGTGGCGGGCTCGCGGCCGGGCGGGGCGGGGGTCACGGCGGGGAACTCGTAGTGGTCGTAGATCTCCTGGTCGGGGTACACCGGACGGCCCCAGGAGAACGACCGGGCCAGCTCGGACACCACCGAGGCCGCGTAGTCCACCGGCTGGCTGCGCAGGGCCAGGAACGCGAACCGCCCCGCGAGCCGGTCGGTCTCCGCGGTGAAGGTGATGCCCGGCAGGGCGACCAGCGGCGAGCCCGCGGCCCAGACGTACTCCTGCGACGGCGGCCGGCGCGCGGGCGGGGTGCCGTCGCAGAGCACCGCGAGGTCGGGCGGCGGGCGCATGACGCCGCAGTCGGCGAACGACATCGTGCGTGCGTACAGGAAGACGCCGTTGGAGCCCACGATGCCGAACCGGTGGTGCGTCGAGGAGAACCAGGCGGCGTACCCCGCGATCGGCAGCAGGGCCACGACGACGAGCACCCCCACCAGACGCAGCCCCCTGGTCAGTGGAGTGTCCCATCGGCGTGCCGCCATCGCCTGCCGGACCAGCAGCCAGGCCGCCACGACCGCGATCAGCGGCAGCCCCACCGTCCTGGTGAGCGTCGCGGTCGCCAGGAGCAGGCCGGTGGCGCAGGCCGTACGCCAGGTCAACGGCCCCATGGCGACGATGACGGCCGCGACGACCAGGAACATGAACAGCGTGTCCGAGACCAGGAGGTGCTCCAGCTCGACCTGGTAGGCGTCGAGCAGAACCGGCGCGGCGGCCAGCGCGCCCACCCGGCTCCGGCCGCGCAGGCGCAGTACGGCCGCGTAGACGAGCACGCCCGTCGCCAGGCCCAGCAGGTGCTGTACGAGCACCACGAACCCGAAGCTGTGGAAGGGCTCCAGCAGCCGGAGGAACATCGAGTACCCGGCGGGCCGTACGAGGTCGGGCCGGGGTCGCATCGCGGTGACCACGTAGGTGTAGGAGTCGGGGAACCAGAGCGCGGGCCGATAACCGATCATCGCCACCACCCGCAGCACCGCCCCGGCCGACAGCACCGCGACGAACCACCGATGCCGCCCGGCCAGGGCACGTAGGCCCCCACCGGCCCGCGGAGCCGGGGGGAACACCCCGATCAGTTCACGCATGCCGCCACCGCTCGACAGCGCCGACGATGAACCGCCCGGCCGTTTCGCACAGGCTGCCGCCGGTCCGCGTGACGCGGTCCCACCCGGCAGCCACCACTCCATACCCCCACACACGAACGATCCACGAGGTCGGGCCGTACGCTACCCGGTCCGACAGGACGTGCCCGCATCCACGCGGAGCGTTCCTGAGACTAGGCTCGCGCACACAGATGGACGGAACCTGGCTCGATCACTCGCGATGGCCGTCGGCTGGCCGGGTGCTCGCCGCGGTGTCGATCATGCCCGCCCTCGCCCTGGCGGGCTGGCTGCTCGCGGGGCTGCCCCTGCTCCTGCTCGGCTGGTTCCGCCCGCTGCCCATGCTGCTGCTCGGCGGAGCGCTCGCGGTCGCCCTGTGCGTGTACGGCGCGCGTCTCGCCCGCGAGGACGAGGCGGCCGACGCCACCGCCTGGCACGTCACCGCCACCTGCGGCATCGCCGCCGCCTCGGCCGTCTTCAACGGCCTGTTCCACAGCGAGCAGCTCGTCATCCGCAGGGATCCCGCCACCTACGCCCAGTACGCCGTCTGGCTGGCCGATCACGGATCCCTGCCGATCCCGTACGGCACGGCGGCGTTCGGCGGAGGCGATCCGGCGCTGGTCCCCCGCAGCGTGGGGGTCTACGACCACGGCGGCGCGATCGTGCCGCAGTTCATGCCGGGCGCGCCGATCGTCCAGGCCATCGGGCACTGGATCGGAGGGGTCTCCGGCCTGCTGCTGACGCCCCCGGTGCTCGGCGCCCTGGCCGTGCTGACCGTCGCCGGCGTCGTCGCCCGGCTGGTCGGGGCGCGCTGGGCCCCGCTCGCCGCGCTGGCCTTCGCGGTCGCGCTGCCGATCCTCTACACCTCGCGCACCACGTTCAGCGAGATCCCGTCGCTGATTCTGATCTTCGGGGGCATCGCCCTCACCGTCGACGCACGCGCCCGCCCGCGCGCGGCGGCGCTCGCCGGGCTCGTCTTCGGCCTGGCCGTCCTGGTGCGCATCGACGGGCTCAGGGACGTGCTTCCCGTGTTGGCCTACGCCGGGCTGCTGATCGCGCTGCGCCGCGGGCGCGGCCGGGGCGAGAGGTACGCGCGCATGGGACTGCCGCTCCTCGGGGGCCTGGCCGTGGGCGTGGGGCTCGGCTTCGTCGCGGCCTACTTCCTGGCCAGGCCCTATCTCGGCTACCTGTCCGACTCCCTCGTCCCGCTGCTCGCCATCTGCGCGGTCGTCCTCGCGGCCACGGCGGCGGGCGCGGTCCTCGGGCCGAAGATCATCCCGATCGGGTGGAAGGCGGTGCGCACGGGGAGGGCGGCGCGATGGCTGCCCGAGCTGGCGGCGGGTCTGGTGGTCCTCGTGGCGCTCGGCCTGGCCGTACGTCCCTGGGTGCAGACCGTCCATCGGGTGGCGAGGGCCGAGGGCGACGTGCTCAACGCGCAGTTCATCATGATGACGCAGCTCGCCAACGGGCTGCCGCCCGATCCGAGCCGTCTTTATTACGAGAACTCCCTCTATTGGGTGATCTGGTACGTCGGCGTCCCGGTCGTCGTGCTCGCCACGCTGGCGGCGGCCGTGCTGGCGCGGCGCATGGCGCGGGGCAGGGGGTTCGTCTGGCTGCTGCCGCTGGCGATCATCGCGTGGACGACCGTCACCACGCTCTGGCGTCCCGCCATCACGCCCGACCATCCTTTCGCGTCGCGGCGGCTCGTACCGGTGATCGTCCCCGGCCTGATCCTGCTGGCGGTCTGGGGGCTGCGCTGGATGCGGGCGAGGGCGCGGCAGGCCGGGTACGGCTGGCGCGTCCAGCGCTCGCTGCTCGCGGCGGGCGGTGCGCTGGTGGTACTCCCCGCCGTGGTGACCTCGATCGGGACGGCGTTCACACCCGTCGAGCGCGGGGAGTCGGCGGCGGTCGCGAGGTTGTGCGCCGCGCTGCCCCGCGACGCCTCGGTGCTGATCGTCGAGCGCGTCACCGGCGACCGGTTCACCCAGGTCGTACGCGGCATGTGCGGCCTGCCGGTATCCCAGGTCCGCCTGTCGGGTGATGTCGGCGCCGCCGCGGGCCGCGACGCCGACATCACCGTCGCGGCCCCAGCCGACGTGAGGCGCCTGGCCGAGCGCATCCGTTCCGCCGGCCGCCGCCCGGTCGTCCTCGCGGCCCAGCCTGCCCAGCTCGCGCCGTACGGCCCGGCCACCCAGGTCGTGCGACTCCGCACCCGCCAGGACGAGCGCTCCCTGGTCGACCCCCCGAACGGCACGTGGTCCCTGAGCATCGACGTCTGGATGGCCCTCCCCCCACCGAGTTGACCTTGAACTCCGCCGGTCGCGAGAGTGGTCCTCATGGACGCGCTCGCGAGCTCGCATTCGGCCGAGGAACTGTCGTTCGGAGGCGACCCCGACCGGGATCCGTGGTTACGGGCCTGGATATCGGCCCACCGCAGGCTGCTGGCCGTGTGCACGGCCGTGCTCGTCGTGCTGGGACTGGCAGGAGGCGGTGGCTGGTACCTGTACGACCGCTCACGCAGGCCCCTGCCGCCGCCGGACGGGCCCTGGCCCGAACACCTGGGCTTCACGGTCGGCCTTTGCGGCAAGTGGTCACCATCCCCCGCATGCACGCCGGCGGCTGAACTGGCCGCCAAGAAGCCGTCTGGCATCGAGGCCGCGCTGCGGGCCGTTCCCGAGATCGCCACGATCCGGTTCTCCGAGGAGAGGTTCGTCTCTCGCGGCGACCCGAACAAGTCCCTCTGGATTTCACGTGTCATCAGTGGGATGGGCGACGCGTCCGACCAGACCTCCTACGTCAGCCCGGCGAACTTCGAAGGGACGGTGCGCACCCGCGACTACGCTCGCGTGGCCGCGCGGGTGAGGTCCATCGAAGGGGTGAGTTACGTCTGGTCCCAGGCCATGTTCTGGGAGGGCAAGGCCGACGTGGCGATCGACCTGTGTGCGAAGGGCCCGGGGCTGGTGTGCGGCGGCATCGACGACCGATCGGTGACCGAGCCGCAGAAGCGGGCCATCGTCGACCGGCTCTGGGACATCCCCGGGGTGGAGAAGATCTACTTCGAGGACCACGCCCACGTGAGGAAGATCCGCGAGCACTATGCCTCCGGAGACGCGGACGCCTCGGACGACCCGGCCATCGTCAGCGCGGACGACATGAGAGAGTCGCTGTACGTCAAGCTCACCGACCGCCGGGCCGTCGAGGTCGTCGGCGAGTCGATCAAGGACATGCCGGGGGTCCGGGTCGTCCGCAGGGTCGGAGCCGAGTGATCGGCGGCCGGGCGAGACGTACGGCGCGGAGTAGGGGCCGGGTGGGTGGGAAGAGGCCCAGGTGAGGATGAGGTGGATTCGAAGGCGGGCTCGGCACTGTATCCTCGCCCGACGTGAGTGTGACCGAGACGCCTGAGACTGGATCCGCCGTGGAAGCGAAGCCGTACGTCACGATCGTCCTGCCCTGTTACAACGAGCAGGACCACGTCATCGAAGAGGTCGAGCGTATCTGCGGCGCCATGGACGTCAGCGGTTACACCTACGAGCTGGTCGCCGTGGACGACCATTCCACCGACGAGACGCTCGCCCGCCTCCAGGAGGCCGCGCCCCGGTTTCCGAGCATGCGCATCGTGGCGTTCCACCGCAACGGCGGCTCGGGCACGGTGCGGCGCATCGGCACGCAGGACGCGCTCGGCGAGATCGTCGTGTGGACCGACGCCGACATGACCTACCCCAACGAGCGCATCCCCGAGCTCGTGCAGCTCCTGGAGAAGGACCCGACGATCGACCAGGTCGTCGGCGCGCGCACCAGCGAGCAGGGCTCCCACAAGGTCCTCCGGGTGCCGGCCAAGTGGTTCATCCGCAAGGTGGCCGAGCGCCTGGCCGGTCAGGAGATCCCCGACCTGAACTCCGGCCTGCGGGCCTTCAGGAAGTCGGTCTCCCTGCCCTATCTGCGCCTGCTGCCCCCCGGCTTCTCCTGCGTGACGACGATCACCCTGGCGTTCCTGTCGAACCAGCACGACGTGCACTACATGCCCATCGAGTACAGCAAGCGGGCGGGCAAGTCGAAGTTCAGCTTCATCTCCGACGCCTACCGCTACATCCTGCAGGTGCTGCGGATGGTGATGTACTTCAACCCGCTCAAGGTGCTCATGCCGCCCGCGATCTGGCTGGTCGTGATCGGTCTGGGCAAGGGCGTCGTCGACATGTTCCGGCACCCGTTCTACTTCCCGGCGAGCACGGTGATGCTCGTCCTGTCCGGGCTGATCATCGGATCGCTGGCCCTCCTGGCCGACCTGATCGTCCGGTCCCGGGGCGCCTGACGTGCGGGTCGCGATCGTCGGGCCCGCCTACCCGTACAAGGGCGGCGGGGCGCAGCACACCACGGAGCTGGCGCACCGGCTGGCGGCCCTGGGCCACGACGTCGTGATCGAGTCCTGGCGCGCGCAGTACCCCTCGTTCCTGTATCCCGGGCAGCAGACCATCTCGGCGCCCGAGGGGCGGCCGTTCCCTGGCATCCGGCGCGACCTCGACTGGCGGCGCCCCGACGGCTGGCTCCGCTGCGGGCGCCGGCTGCGCGGCGCCGACCTCGCCGTGCTGACCCTGTTGAGCCCCGTGCAGGTGCCCGCCTACCTGGGCATCCTGTACGGGCTGCGCCGCAGGACCCCCGTGGTCGCGCTCTGCCACAACGTGCTGCCGCACGAGCGCAAGCCGTACGACGCGCCGCTGGTGAAGGCGCTGCTGCGGCGGGCCGACCGGGTGCTCGCGCACTCCGAGGAGCAGGCGGGGCTCGCCCGCGACCTGGCGCCCGCGCCGGTCCGCGTCGCCGCGCTGCCGCCGCACCTGCCCACGAAGGCCGAGGCCAGGTCCGGTGGAGGGGTGCGGCACAGGCTGCTGTTCTTCGGCATGGTCCGGCCTTACAAGGGGCTCGACCTGCTGCTGCGCGCGCTGGCACCCGTCCCGGGGGTCTCGCTCACGGTCGCCGGTGAGTTCTGGGGCGGCCTGGACGAGACGCGCGCCCTGATCAAGGAGCTGGGCCTGGGCGAGCGGGTCGAGCTGCGACCGGGGTACGTCCCCGCCGGTGACCTGCCCGCGTTGTTCGCCGGGGCCGACGCCCTCGTGCTTCCCTACCGGAGCGCCACGGCCAGCCAGAACGCCTGGCTCGGCCACGAGCACGGCCTCCCGGTCATCGCCACCCGCGTGGGGGCACTGGCCGACCACGTCACCGACGGGGTCGACGGGCTGCTCGTCGAGCCCGGCTCCGTCGGCGCGCTCACCGAGGCGATCACCCGGTTCTACGCGGACGGCGAGCCCGAGCGGCTGCGCCAGGGCGTGAAGGCCGTGGACCCCGACCCCTACTGGTCGGCGTACGCCGAGGCCCTGCTCTCCTCGGAGGCATGACCGCGCGCCAGCAGGAAGCCCAGCCCGGCCCACAGGACGTCGGAGAGGGTGAAGGCCAGCCGTGACACGATCGCGATGACCAGCGCGCGCGGCGCGTCAAGGACGGGCGCGAGCACCAGCACCATGGCGCCCTCGCGGACCCCGATGCCGGCCGGGACGATCACGGTGAGCAGGCCCGTCACCCACGCGAGCGCGTACGCCCCGGCGGCGACGGCGAACAGCGACGGGCCGCCGGGACGCATGTCGGTGAGCAGCAGCCAGATGTGCACGCCGTAGAACAGCCAGCCGATCATCGTCCACGCGGTCGCGACCAGCATCGCCGACCCCGGCAGCACCCGGTCGAGCGGCTCCTTCCTGGCGATCCTCAGCACGAGGTTGAGCCCGAAGGTCAGCACCCGGGGATGCAGGCCCACGACGATGAGCGGGATCAGCAGCAGCAGGTACCAGGTCTGCCTGGCCACGGCCTGCGAGGTCAGCGGCAGCGTCACCGCAGCGAGCGCCAGCGCGCAGCCGAGCGAGGTCACAAGGGCCACCACCGTCGCGCCGAACGTGCGGCGGGGCGGGGAGCCGTGGTCGCGGGCCAGTTCCATCATCGCCGCGAACGCCCACACAGAGCCGGGGACGTACTTGCCGAGCTGCCCCATGAACAGGACCTTGGCGGCGACGCGCGACGGCAGCGGGGAGCCGAACCCGGCCAGCACGGCCCGCCAGGCAAGCAGCATGAACCCGAGGCCGGCGAGGACGGCGGCGAGGGACCCGGCCACCGTCCACCACGACAGCCTGCCGAGAGCGGCCACGGAGTCGTTCCAGTTCCTGGACAGCCCGTACGTGAGGAAAGCCAGGGCGACGAGCGCCAGACCCACCCGGAGCAGGGGACTCGATCGCAGGCGGCTCAGCATCCGCCCAGCGTACGATCACTCGTTACCAGCCGGTAGGTCCTCTCCCGCATCGTTACCCCATGCGGAGCCGTTCATGGTCGACACATAGGACCGGAGCCCGCACCGCGAACCCACTACTCTTGGGCGGCGTGGGTAAGGAACGCGTGGCGCAGCTTGAGTACTCCGAGCTCCAGACCGCGATGCTGGACGAGGCCAAGCGACGCCGCAAGGCCGCCAAGATCATCGCTGTGCTCGCGCACTTCCTGGGCCGTGATCCGGGTTCCCCCGTGCTCGACGGGCTGACCGTCGCCGACATCGGATGCTCGGCCGGGTTCATCGCCGACGAGCTGGCCTCCGCGGGCGCGCGCCGGGCCTTCGGGGTGGACATCGACGTCCCTGGCCTGCGCAGGGCGGCCGAGCGGTTCGGCAAGAGGGTCGAGTTCGTGTGCGCCGACGGCACCGCGCTGCCCTTCCCCGACGGGTCGCTGGACGTGCTGGTCTTCAACCACATCTACGAGCACGTGGTCGACCCCGACGCCGTGGTCAAGGAGATGCACCGGGTGCTCGCCGACGACGGCGTGCTGTACCTCGGCCTCGGAAACCGGCTCGGCGTGATGGAGCCGCACTACAAGCTGCCGTTCCTGTCGTACCTGCCGCCGTCGCTGGCCGATCGCTACGTCCGCGCGTCCGGCCGGGCCGACCACTACTACGAGCGCTTCCGCACGAGGGGCGGGCTGCGCCGCATGCTCGGGGACTTCCACGTCTGGGACTACTCGTTCCCCGTGCTCGCCTCGCCGGAGCGGTTCGCCGGCACCGAGCTGTTCCCCGGCGCCGTCGGGCGCGCCGCCCAGGGCACGCTGGCGAGGACGCCTCGCACGGCGCTGCGGGCGCTGCTGCCGGTCGTCCCGACCTACCTTTGGGTGGCGACCAAGACGCCCCGCGGGCCCCTCGGCCCCGCCCTCCCGCGGCCTCCCGAGCACGTACGCACGCCGTGACGCGCAAGAAGCTGGTCAGGTTCGCGTTCCTGCTGGTCGCGCTGGGGTTCGGGGCGTGGGCGATCGCGGGGCGGTGGACCCAGGTGGCCGACGGCTTCACCAGGCTCTCCTGGCCGCTGCTGGCCGGGTCCCTGGTCGCGGTGCTGGCGGCGCTGACGGCGGGGATGATGATGTGGCGGGCGCTGCTGGCCGATCTCGGCTCGCCGCTGCGGTTCACCGACGCGGCCAAGGTGTTCTTCGTGGGCCAGCTCGGCAAGTACATCCCCGGGTCGCTCTGGCCCGTGCTCGCCCAGATGGAGATGGGCAAGGACCTCGGCGTCCCCCGACCCCGCAGTGCAGCCGCCTTTTTCCTGACATATCCGATCTATCTGGTCAGTGGTCTCGCGGTGGCCCTCGTGACCCTGCCCGCGTTCGCCGGCGACTCGGTGGCGCGCTACGCGTGGCTGCTCCTGCTGCTGCCCCTGCTGGTCGCCGGCCTCCATCCCCGCGTCGTCAACACCGTCCTCGGATTCGGGCTCAAGCTGATCAAACGCCCCCCGCTGGAGCGCCCGCTGACCCGCAGGGGTGTGCTCACCTCGGTCGGATGGGCCTTCGCGGGCTGGGCGGCGTACGGGGTACACCTCGCGCTGATCGCCGCCGGGCTGGGCGCGTCAGGGCCGAGGGCCCTGGTGCTGTCCCTCGGGGCGTTCGCGCTCGCCTGGTGCCTGGGGTTCGTCGTCTTCGTCGCTCCCGCCGGGGCCGGAGTGCGCGAGGTGGCCATGGTGGCGGCGCTGGCGCCTGTGCTCGACGGGGGCTCGGCGATCGCGGCGGCGCTGTGCTCGCGCCTGGTCGTGTCGGCAGGGGACCTCGTCTGCGCCGGGCTCGCCGGCCTGGCCGCGCGCCGCGCCGAGACGGTGCCGGCGGCGGCTCGGAACGACTGATGTTTCCCCATTGGTCGCCGGCGAGAAGGATGAAATGGCCTGTGATTTCTCTCACGGATTTGGGGAGCCCCGCAATAGAGTGAAGTCGATGGGGATCGGCGGCGACGGTGCCGGCGGCAGCCGGTGGGACATTTCAGTGACCCTGCCGGTTCGCACGAGCAGGCGGCCTTCGCCCGCATCTGGTCTCCGTCCCTGACCGGCCCGGAGACCCGAGAGGAGCGATCGCTCTTGACGCCCCGAGTGCTCGTCGACGCCGCAGCCGTTCCCGCGGATCGCGGGGCCCTGATCCGCTATGTCGACGGGCTCCTTGCCGCGCTCGACCGGGCGGGCGCCGATCTCGCGGTCGTCTGCCAGCGGGCCGACGCCGAGCGGTACGGCAAGATCGCCCCCTCCGCCCGCGTCATCCCCGGGCCTCCGGCGATCTCCAGCAGGGGCACCCGGCTGGTCTGGGAACAGACCGGCATACCGGTGCTGGCCCGCCAGGTCGGGGCGCAGGTCATCCACGCCCCCTTCTACTCGATCCCGTTGCACACCGGGATTCCCACGGTGGCCACCGTGCACGACGTGACGTGGTTCACCGAGCCCGAGCAGCACAACACCGTCAGGGCGTCGTTCTTCCGCGCCGCCACGCGTACGGCGGTCCGCAACGCGACGCGCGTCATCGTGCCGTCCAAGGCCACCCGCGACGAGCTCGTACGGGTGCTCGCGGCCGACCCGACGCGCATCGACGTCGCCTACCACGGGGTCGACACCGGGCTGTTCCACCAGCCGTCCGAGCAGGAGATCAAGAGGACGGCCGGCCGCCTCGGCCTGCACGGCCGTCCCTATGTCGCCTTTCTCGGTGCCTTCGAGCCCCGCAAGAACGTCCCGAACCTCGTCAAGGGGTTCGGCCAGGCCGTCAGCGACCTGCCGTCGCCGCCCGCCCTGGTGCTGGCCAGCGGAGCCGGCTGGAACGACGAGGTGAACGCCGCGATCAGCGAGCTTCCCGTCACCGTGCGGGTCGTCCGCCCCGGCTACCTCTCCTTCGCCGACCTGCCGGGCTTCCTCGGCGGCGCCGTCGTGGTGGCGTTCCCCTCGCGCGGCGAGGGGTTCGGCCTGCCCGTCCTGGAGGCCATGGCCTGCGGCGCGCCGGTGCTCACGACCCACCGCACGTCCCTGCCCGAGGTGGGCGGTGAGGCCGTCGCCTACACCGAGCCGGACGCCGAGAGCATCCGAGACGCCCTGAAATCGTTGCTGGAGTCGCCGGAGCGGCGCGCGTCGCTCTCCGCCTCCGGTATCGCCCGTTCACGGGAGTTCACGTGGGATGCGTCGGCTGAGGCTCATATGGTGTCCTATCAACGTGCGGTCGATCAGTGAGCTAGCCTCACGGTGTGACGGAGAGCTACTCGCCGGAGTCGGCGCACCTTGAGGCGATTCTCCTTGTGGGCGGGCAGGGCACCAGGCTCCGCCCCCTGACCTTGAGCACTCCGAAGCCGTTGCTCCCGACGGCCGGTGTCCCGTTCCTCGCCCACCAGCTGGCGAGGGCCAGGTCGTTCGGCGTGCGCCGGGTCGTCTTCGCGACCTCCTACCGCGCCTCGATGTTCGCCGACGTCTTCGGCGACGGTTCGGCGTTCGGCCTCTCGCTCGAATACATGACCGAGGAGAGCCCGCTCGGCACGGGCGGGGCGATCCGGAACGCCGCCGAGGCGCTGACCTGCGGATCCGACGCGCCGGTGCTCGTGCTCAACGGCGACATCCTGTCCGGTCACGACATCTCCGAGCAGGTCGGGCTGCACGTCTCGCGCGGGGCGGCCGTCACGCTCCACCTGACCGAGGTGGACGACCCGTCGAGGTTCGGATGCGTGCCGAGCGACGCGGACGGCCGGGTCACGGCCTTCCTGGAGAAGACCCCGAACCCCGTGACGAACCGCATCAACGCCGGGTGCTACGTGTTCCAGCGGTCGTTCATCGACCAGATCCCGGCGGGCCAGGTGGTCTCCGTCGAGCGCGAGACCTTCCCCGGCCTGATCGCCTCCGGCGAGCTGGTGCTCGGGTACGCCGACCGGTCCTACTGGCTGGATGTGGGTACCCCCGCGGCCTTCGTCCAGGGGTCGTGCGATCTGGTGCTGGGCCGCCTGGCGTCTCCGGCGCTTCCCGGTCCCTGCGGGGAGTTCCTCGCGCTGCCGGAGTCCAGGGTCTCGCCGAACGCCAAGGTCGCCGGTGGCACGGTGGTCGGCCCCCGGGCCGTCGTGGAGTCCGACGCCTCCGTCCGGGGGAGCGTGCTGTACGCCGACTGCGTGGTGGAGTCCGGTGCCACGGTGGTCGAGTCGGTGGTGGGCGTGGGCGCCCGCATCTGCTCGGGGGCGGTGCTGAGGAACGCCGTGATCGGTGACGGCGCGGTCGTCGGCCCCGGCAACGAGCTGCTGGCCGGCGCCCGCGTCTGGCCCGGCGTGACGCTGCCCACGCGCGCGGTCCGCTTCTCCAGCGACATCTGACCGCACGAGCGGTCCGGGCGGACTACCGCTGCACGGGCGGTCCGGGCAGACCATCGACGCCGACCGTTCGCTGATCGCGTTCCTCCCGGACTGGCTGGAGGCGGTTACGCTGCCGCTGATCCCCACCGGCCTGGCGTACCGGGCTCGCCATACTCCCCGGCCGGACCTGCCAGCCTCGCAGCACTAGACCGACGCCACCGGGAAAGAGACAGGACTCATGGAGGACTCAGTGAGCCCTCACCGGCGCGCGGCAGTCTCGGCCACGGTTGCCTCGCGACCGGAGGGTGTCATCCGTGACACCGTCAATCTGACGGGCTCAAAAACTCTGCGATCCTGGCACGAGAAAAGCCCTGCGCCTAGCCTGAAGTTGCGACGCTCCAGGAAAGGCCAGGGCTTATGAATCACCGTAGCACCATGGACCTACGTCCAGAGATGTCCATCGGCGAGCGACTCGCGGTCGCACGGCGCTATCGCGGGCTCAACCAAGAGGTCCTCGCCGAGCGGGCCGGCGTGCATGTCGACACCATCCGCAAGCTGGAGCAGGGTCAGCGCCATTCCGCGCGCCTCTCAACCATCAACGCGCTGGCGAACGCCCTGGGCGTGGACACCTCGGCGCTACTACTGGGCATCGACCAGGAGCAGGACCGGGAGAACCCGCGACTGCTCGCACTGCGCCAGTCCCTCCTGCCGGTCAGCGACTTTCTGCCCTCGACCGACGATGACGAAGAGGACACCCCGCCCGGCGTCGGCGCTCTACGCCGCTCCGTCGAAGACGCGTGGGGCAGTTACCACCGCGGCGAGTTCACCGCCTTGGCCGAGGTCGTGCCCCGACTGCTGACGGAAGCGCGCATAGCGGTCCGGGAGCACACCAACGGCGAAGCCCAAGAGGCCAGCGCCGTACTGGCGAAGACGTGCCAGCTCGGCGCGCACGTCCTCGCCCGGATGCAGATGGACGACCTCGCACTCCTCGGGCTGGACCGGGCGCGCACCGCCGCCCAAGGGTCGGGTGATCCGCTGCTGCCCGCGATGATCGCCAACAGCGTTGCCTGGATCTTCATGCGCACGGGCAGACTGGGCGACTCCGAGCACGTCGCCATCGCCTCGGCCGACTCGATCGAGCCGAGGTTCCGCTCATCCTCGGCGGGGCATGTCGCGGTGTACGGCGGGCTACTGCTGTCGGCCGCAGCCGCCGACGCCCGGCATCGCCGATATGACGCTGCCCGGGAACTGCTGAACGTCGCTCAGGCTGCGGCACAGCGCGTCGGGGATGACTCCACCGACCGATGGACCAGCGTGTTCGGACCCACATCCGTGGCCATGCAAGCCGTGGCGGTCGAGACGGCCGCAGGCGAATGGGGTACGGCGCTACAACTAGCCCGCCGCGTGCCCATGACCGGCAAGACCCCTGACTCCTGGAAGGCATGGTTCCTGCTCGACGTCGCTCAGGCGCAGATGGAGACCTACCGCGACAACGACGCCACCGAAACCCTCCGCGCGGTCCGGCGGGCTGCGCCGGAGTGGCTGCGTCGCGCCGGCCTGGCCAAGGTCGTGGTTCGCGAACTGCTGGGGAGGCCCACCCCGCCGCGTGGCATCCACGCGTTGGCCGATTTCGTGGGGGTCGCGCACTAATCGCGACGTGACAGCACTGCTGCGAGTAGTGGGTTTCGTCCCTGTGACGGCGATCAAGGCGGCCCTACCGTCGTAGGCGTGACTCTGCGCGATGGGGCCGTCACGCGAGTGCGGCTCTGCGCTAAAGCGGGGACCCGCAGGCGCGGTCACGCCGTACGGGTCCCCTTGGCCGCACGCTGGAGGTGCAACCCAATGGGAAAGCCTACGGGCAGCGACGAAAACCCCGCGATCGTCGGGTGGTCCGTCTTCAAGTCGGATAAAGGACGATTTTGGGCGAGCAGGCACCGCCCCTACGAGCCCGCCGCCGAGAAGGCCGGCGCGTGGCGCACCGTCGACGGGGACGACCTCGCCCAGGTCTGCATGGCCATCGCCGAACAGGAGGCCCTCGCCACGGTGGCGACCGGATGGTGACGCCGTCACGCGTCGAACGCCAGCTCGCTGTGCTCAACCAGGACAACCCGGCCTGGAGGATCACAAGACCCCTACGCCCGGACGGCAGCTCGATGGGCTGGTGGGCCTTCCGGCGTGTCCCGCTGACCCCCTCTGAGCGGTGCGCGGGCCTGGTCCCGAGCATCGCCCGGGGTGACGTCGTAGCGCTGGCCATGGAGCTGGCGGCGCAGGACGACATCGCGCACCGGGCGCGGTACTCGGCGGGCGCGCCGTGAGCGAGCGCCTGGAGACGTACCTGAGCGCCTTCCAGGGCAACGCCGACCACGGGGTGCACATCCCCCGGTGGCGGGGCACAGGCGGAGCGGACCGGGTCACCTGGTTTCCCGCATGGAGCGGGGAGGAGCGCACCCGGGTGCTGCGCTGGACGTGCGAATGCCGGCTCAGGGTGTACTACCTGGTGACCGGCGGCGGGCGGGCGTGGGTACGCCGCAAAGCCCGAGCCGCGCCCATCAGCGATCAGGTGAAGACGAGCGACACCGAGCGCATGCGATACCCGGACGCCGAGATGCTGTGGGAACGGATCCTGCTCGGACGCGCCCGATAGACCGGCGCGGCGGGCCTGAGCCGTGCGGGCGGGGTCCGCCGCGTTCTCCCTCCACATAGAACAGGAGACCGTTCTCGGCCGACGACCACCGTACGCGCGGGAGCCGGGGCGCCCATAGCCTGGCAGCGTGCGAGAACGCTGGTGGCGCCCGGGCCGGGCCCTCGACGTGGAGCCGACGATGGCGCCGCATCGCCGGGGGAGCGGCGACCCCGCCTGGCAGCTCGCACCCGACAGGGCGATCTGGCGCACCTGCCGCACGCCCGAGGGGGCGGGCACGCTCCGGGTCACGGTCCGGCCGGGCGAGGCTGTCGTCGTCGCCCAGGCGTGGGGCCGGGGGGCCGAGTGGATGCTGGAGACCCTGCCGGAGCTCCTCGGCGCGCAGGACGAGATCTCCGGCTTCCAGGGGCTGATCGAGCGGCTGGGGCCTGACGGCCACCCGCTGATCAGGGAGCTGGCCACGCGGTACGGCGGGTTGCGCGTCGGCCGTACGCTGCGGGTGTTCGAGGCGCTGGTGCCGGCGGTGCTGGAGCAGAAGGTCGTCGGCCGGGAGGCGTGGCGGGCGTGGCGGTGGCTCCTGCGGACGTACGGCGAGCCCGCGCCGGGCCCGGCTCCCGCGACCATGCGGGTCTTCCCCGAGCCCGAGGTGTGGCGGAAGGTCCCCTCGTGGGACTGGCACCGCGCGGGGGCGGAGGCCGTACGGGCCAGGACGATCGTGAACGCGGCCCTGCACGCCGAGAGACTGGAGGCGTCCGGGCCGGCGGAGGCGGACAGGTTGTTACGGGCGCTGCCCGGCATCGGGGTGTGGACGTCGGCGGAGACGCGGCAGCGCGCCCACGGTGACCCGGACGCCGTCTCGGTCGGTGACTACCACCTGCCGTCGCTGGTCGGGTGGTCGCTGACCGGCAGGAAGACCGACGACGCCGGGATGCTGGAGTTGCTCGCTCCCTACCGGGGGCACCGCCACAGGATCATCCGCCTGCTGGAACTCGGCGGGCGCAGGCCACCGGCGCGCGGCCCTCGGATGGCCGTTCGCGACTATCGAGCCTTCTGACCGGCGGACCCTCGGGGTACGAGCGCCGCTCGTCGGGCGCCTGCGGCGTGCTTGACTTCCAGTCGCGGCCGTCGCGCGTGTCGGCGCCGAAGAGCGGGGCGAGCAGGGCCGCCGCGACGATGAAGGCGAGGACCAACCAGGACATCGGAGTCTCCTTTTGGAGGATCGCGGAGGAGTGACTCTGTAAGTGTGTTCCCGCGCATATGTTTACGTCTATCGAGAATTCGTCAGTCTTACTCTTAAGGACCGCTAAACCCCTTGCCGGTCGGCGGGACCCCGCCCGAGTGCCGGGCCGCGGTGATTCCGTACTGTGCGTTCCATGGACGTGAACCCTACAGACGCCGCGATGCGGCGGGCGCTGGCCAGGGCCAGAGACGGCAAGGCGCTCGACGTGACGGAGGCCACGGTTCTGTTGCATGCCCGAGGGGCCGACCTGGACCGGCTCCTCGAATACGCCGGCCGCGTGAGGGACGCTGGGCTGGCCTCGGTGGGAAGGGAGGGGATCGTCACCTACAGCCGCAAGGTCTTCATCCCCCTGACCAGGTTGTGCCGCGACCGATGTGGCTACTGCACGTTCGCCACGGCTCCCGGCAAGCTTCCCGCCGCCTTCCTCAGTCCCGACGAGGTGCTGGACATCGCCCGCCAGGGCGCCGCCATGGGGTGCAAGGAGGCCCTGTTCACGCTGGGCGACCGCCCCGAGGACCGCTGGCACCAGGCCAAGGAGTGGCTGGACGCCCACGGGTACGACGACACCCTCTCCTACGTGCGCGCCATGGCGATCCGCGTGCTGGAGGAGACCGGGCTGCTCCCGCACCTCAACCCGGGCGTCATGACCTGGAGCGACCTGCAGCGGCTCAAGCCGGTCGCCCCTTCCATGGGCATGATGCTGGAGACGACCTCCCGGCGGCTGTTCGAGGAGAAGGGCGAGGCGCACTACGGCTCGCCCGACAAGGACCCGGCCGTACGGCTGCGCGTGCTGGAGGACGCCGGCCGCACCAACGTGCCGTTCACCACGGGCGTCCTGATCGGCATCGGGGAGACCGTCGCCGACCGCGCCGAGTCGATCTTCGCCATCCGCCGCGTCGCCCGCGAGTACGGGGCCGTGCAGGAAGTCATCGTGCAGAACTTCCGCGCCAAGCCGGACACGTCCATGCGCGGCATGCCGGACGCCGACCTGCACGAGCTGGCCGCCACGATCGCGGTCACCCGGCTCGTGCTCGGCGCCAGGACCCGCGTCCAGGCGCCCCCGAACCTCATCGGCGACGAGTACGCCCTGATGATCAGGGCCGGCATCGACGACTGGGGCGGGGTCTCCCCGCTGACGCCCGACCACGTGAACCCCGAGCGCCCCTGGCCGCAGATCGAGGAGCTCGCCGCCCGCACGGCCGAGGCCGGGTTCACGCTCAAGGAGCGGCTCACGATCTACCCGGAGTACGTCCTCGCGGGCGAGCCCTGGCTGGACCCGCGCCTGCGCGGCCACGTGGCAGCGCTGGCCGACCCGGAGACCGGCCTGGCCCTTCCGGGCGTGCTCCCCGCCGGCCTGCCGTGGCAGGAGCCCGACGGCGGGTTCGCCTCGACGGGCCGTACGGACCTGCACGTCGAGGTGGACTCCACGGGCCGGACGCAGGACAGGCGCGACGACTTCGACAACGTCTACGGTGACTGGGACGCCCTGCGCGAGCGGACGCCCGCCCCGAACGGGACGCCGGCGGGCACCGCGATCGCCGCCGACATGCGTGAGGCGCTGCGCCGCGCCGCCTCGGACCCCGCGCGTCTCACCGACGACCAGGCACTCACGCTGCTGAGCGCCGACGGGGCCGACCTGACAGAGCTGTGCCGGGTCGCGGACGACCTGCGCAGGCAGGCCGTGGGCGACGACGTCACCTACGTCGTGAACCGGAACATCAACTTCACCAACGTCTGCTACACCGGCTGCCGGTTCTGCGCGTTCGCGCAGCGGCGCACCGACGCCGACGCCTACACCCTGTCCCTCGACCAGGTCGCCGACCGGGCGGCCGAGGGGTGGGAGGCGGGGGCGACCGAGGTGTGCATGCAGGGCGGCATCCACCCCGACCTGCCCGGCACGGCCTACTTCGACATCGCCAGGGCGGTGAAGGAGCGGTGCCCGGAGATGCACGTCCACGCCTTCTCGCCGATGGAGGTCATGAACGGCGCGAGCCGCACCAACATGTCGGTCCACGACTGGCTCGTGGCGGCGAAGGAGGCCGGGGTCGACTCGCTGCCGGGCACGGCGGCCGAGATCCTCGACGACGACGTGCGCTGGGTCCTGACCAAGGGCAAGCTCCCCACCAGGGAGTGGGTGGACGTCGTCACCACCGCCCACCGCGTGGGCATCCCGACGACCTCGACGATGATGTACGGCCACGTGGACACGCCCGCGCACTGGGTGGCGCACATCCGGCTGATCCGCCGCATCCAGGAGGAGACCGGCGGTTTCTCCGAGTTCGTGCTGCTGCCTTTCGTCCACCACAGCGCGCCGATCTACCTGGCGGGCATCGCGCGGCCGGGCCCGACCCCCAGGGAGAACCGCGCCGTGCACGCGCTCGCGCGGATCATGCTGCACGGCGCGATCGACAACATCCAGTGCTCGTGGGTGAAGCTCCAGGACGAGCTGTGCCGCGCCGTGCTGTCGGGCGGCGTGAACGACCTGGGCGGCACGCTGATGGAGGAGACGATCAGCCGCATGGCCGGCTCGGAGAACGGGTCGTACAAGACCATCACCGAGATCGCCGCGATGGTCGCGCCCACCGGACGCCCGCTGCGCCAGCGCGTCACCGGGTACGGCCGGCCGTCCGAGGAGCGCGTCGCGGCGGCGAGGGCCAGCGACGGCGTCTGCCGCAGCGTGCGCAGGACCATCCCCCTGCTGGCGCAGTAGGGGCGGCCCGTCCGACCGGAAGGCTTATCAGACACGGGTATAACAAGTTCTCCATTTCCGTCTTGGGGATACTTGCGCTGTCTACGGTGTCCGTTGGGAGAATCGTCCGACTCCTCCCTGTAACACGAGACACCGAGAGGCGAACCCGTGGCGACAGGTCGACACGGTCGGCACCGCGCGGAACCGGTCTTCGAGCCCCCGCGCCGGCGGACCGGGCGCCGCGGCCCGCTGGCGGCGGTCATCGTCGTCGTGCTGGTCGCGGGGGCGCTCGTATGGGCCGGTCGGCGCGGGGAGGGCTCGTGCTCGTCCCGCGACCCGGTGCTCGTCGGCGTGGACGCCGCGGTGGACATCGCCCCGGTCGCCATGGAGGCCGCCGGGCGGTTCAACGCGACCAGGGCGGCCGTGGACGGGCGCTGCGTGCTGGTGCAGGTCACCGAGCAGTCCCCGGCGCCCGTGCTGCGGACGCTGATCGGCGACCGGGCCGGGGTGCTCGCCCAGCGGCCCGACGCCTGGATCGCCGACTCCTCCGCGTGGATCCGGCTCGCGCGCAAGCAGGGCGCGCCCGGCGTGGCGCCCAGCGAGACCGTGGTGGCCACCTCGCCGCTGGTGTTCGCGACCAGGCGCTCCCTGGCCCAGCGGTTCGCCACCGGGAACACCGAGATGAGCTGGGAGATGGTCTTCCCGGCCACGGCGAGAGGACGGCTCCAGCCGACCGAGGACGAGCCGGACATCGTCCGCGTCCCCGACCCGTCGGTGGCGGGCGCCGGCATCGCCACGGTGGCCGCCGCCAGGGACATCGCGGGCGAGGGCGGCCGGGGGGACAAGGAGCTGACCGCCTTCGTCCGGATGGCGCAGGCGGGCTCGGCCCCCGACTACCGCTCGATGCTCGCCGCCGTGGACGACCACTCGTTCTGGAAGCGGCCGGTCGTCGTCGTGCCCGAGCAGTCGGTGTGGCTGCACAACCGGACGCCCTCCGCCGACCCCGTCGTGGCGCTCACCCCCAAAGAGGGCACGATCATCCTCGACTACCCGTACGTGGTCACCTCCTCGGACCCCGCCGATTCGGCCGGCGCGCGGCTCTTCGGGAACTGGCTGACCTCGGCGGAGGTGAGGACGGCGGTGCGCGGCGGCGGGTTCCGCCTCCCCGACGGCAAGGACGCGCCGCTGGACGCGGGGCCGGAGATCCCGGCCGGTCAGCCGAGGCCGCGCCCGTCCATCACGCCCCTGGTGATCGACGAGGCCCTTGACGCGTGGAGCCGCCTCGCGCCGCCGAGCAACATCCTGGTGCTGGCCGACGCCGCCAGGCACATGGCCGAGCCCATCGCGGGCGGCAAGGGCGACACCCCGCTGTCGGTGGCGCTCAAGGCCACCCACCTCGGGCTCCAGCTCTTCCCGGGCTCCACCCGGATGGGCCTGTGGGAGTTCGCGGACGGGCTGGACGGCGGCAAGGGGTACCGCTCTTTGGTCCGGCTCGGGCCGATCACCCAGCCGGACGGCGAGGACGACCAGCTCACCAGGCAGAGCCGCCTGGACCGGTTCACCCAGACGCTAAAGGCGTACAAGGGCCGCGACAGCTCGCTCTACGACTCGATCTTCGCGGGGTTCCGCGAGGTGACCGACGAGTACGACCCGGCGATGAACAACTCGCTCCTGGTCATCACGGCCGGCAGGGACGACGGCAAGGGGCTCTCCCGGCAGGCGCTGGTGGACAGGCTCAGAAAGGACTGGGACCCCGACCACCCCGTGCAGATCATCGTGCTGGCCTTCGGCAGGAACGTCGACCGCGCCGCCCTGGGTGAGATCACCTCGATCACCAATGGGTCCCTGCACGTGGCCACCGGGCCCGGCGAGATCATCGACGTCTTCCTGAGCGCCCTGGCCCGCCGCCTGTGCCACCCCACCTGCGTCAAGCCCGGCTGAGAAGGCCCGGTTCAGAAGGCGGGTGACCACCGCCGGGACGTGGCGGTGGTCCTCCTCGTCGGCGGTGGCTCAGCGGGTGACGACGAAGTCGGCGGCGTCCCGGGGGGGACGGTCGCGCGGCGGGGCGGAGGGGTGGCCCACGGCCACGGCGCCCATGGGATCCCAGGACTCCGGCAGGTCGAGGACCTCCCGCACGACCTCGCGGCAGAACATCGTGGAGGACACCCACGCCGAGCCCAGGCCCTCGACAGCGAGGTGGACCAGCAGGTTCTCCACGCCCGCGCCCATAGCGACGACGAACATCTCGCGCTCGGCCGCGTTGCGGCGGTCGTCGGGATAGGTGTGCGAGCCGTCCATGACCAGGCAGGGGACCACCAGGTAGGGCGCCCTGCGCAGGACGTCGCCGCGCCTGACCCTGCGCGTGATCGACTCCTCGGTGAAGCCGGTGGCGCGCAGGTCGCGGATCCAGGCCTCCAGCATGGCGTCCAGCAGCTTCTCGCGTGCCGAGGGCGACTCCAGCAGCACGAAACGCCACGGCGTCGTGTGGTGGGGAGCCGGGGCGCTGATCGCGGCGCCGACGGCCCGCCTGACCGCCGCAGGGTCCACAGGTTCGGGGGAGAAGTCCCTGATCGTGCGGCGGGCGAACAGCACGTCGGCGGAGCCGTACCGGAACATGTCCTCGTCGGCGGGCCGTACGAGCGGCCGTACGCCCGGGCCGTCCTCGGCGGTCACCAGGTGGGACAGCCCGCGCACGACCGCCACCGGCACCCCGTCGAGCTTGCCCTTGACCAGCTCGGCCGCCGACGCGATCTCGTCGGCCAGCGCGGTGACCGTCGCGGACAGCGGGTTGCCGTAGGTGTCTGACCTGCCGCGGAAGTCGTCGAGCGGCCGGACGCCCGCGGCCCCGATCGCCACGTCGGTCAGGCCGTTGCGCCAGGGGCGCCCGAAGGTGTCCGACACGATGACCCCGGCGTTGACCCTCAGGCCGGCCCGGATGCGGCGGGCCGAGGCGTCCGGGTCCTCGGGGAGCAGCAGCACGGTGCCGGGCTCGGTGTTCGAGGCGTCCACCCCGGCGGCGGCCATGACGAAGCCGTGCCGCGTCTGGGCGATCACGGTCTCGCCGCGCCGCGCGACGACGCGGGCGGTCTCCTCGGCGATGGCCGCCGCGCGGCTGTCGCCCTTCCGGACGCGGCCCTCGGCCTTGCTGACGATCTTGGAGGTGATGACGAGGATGTCGCCGTCCTCCAGGCCGGGCATGGCCCGCGTGACCAGCTCGGCGAGGTCGTCGCCCGGCCGTACCTCGGGCAGCCCGTGCACGCCCCGGACGCTGACCACCTGTCCGGCCCGGCCCGCCTGCGCGCCGCTCATCGGGCCAGCTCAAGCGCGGCGCGGGCGATGTCGGCGGTGGCGTCGAGGTCGCTCATGAGCAGGGGCCTGGCCACCACGCGGACCCCTTCGAGCGCGACGTCCTTGTCCTGTTCGGCGACCAGCCAGCCGTCGAGCAGGCGGGAGCCGTACAGCTCGAGCACGGCCTGGGCGCTGGTCTCCACGCCGATGGCGGTGAGGCACGCGTCGGCCATGCCGCGTACCGGGGCGCCGCCGACGATGGGGGAGACGCCGACCACGGTCTTGGCTTCGAGGGCCTCGCGGATGCCGGGGATCTGGAGGATGGTGCCGATGCTGACCACGGGGTTGGAGGGCGGGAGGATCACCACGTCGGCCTGCTCGATCGCCTCGATCACGCCGGGCGCGGGCTTGGCCTCCTCGGCGCCGACGAGCAGGATCTGCTCGGCCGGGACCGACGCGCGCAGCTTCACCCACCACTCCTGGAAGTGGATCGCGCGGCGGCCCTGCTCGTCGTTGATGACCACGTGGGTCTCGGCGCGGTCGTCGGTCATCGGGATCAGCCGCACGCCGGGCCGCCAGCGCGTGCAGAGCGCCTCGGTGATCGCCGACAGGGGGTAGCCCGCGTTCAGCATCTGGGTGCGCACGATATGGGTGGCGATGTCCTTGTCACCGAGGCCGAACCACTGCGGCTCCATGCCGTAGGCGGCGAGCTCGTCCTTGATGAGGTGCCGTTCGCCGGCACGGCCCCAGCCCTGCTCCTCGTCGATGCCGCCGCCGAGGGTGTACATCACGGTGTCGAGATCGGGACAGACACGAAGACCGAAAAGGGTGATGTCGTCACCGGTGTTGCCGATGACGGTGATGTCGGCGTCGGGGATGGCGGCCAGGAGTCCGCGAAGAAAACGGGCGCCGCCGATTCCACCCGCTAGGGACACGATGCGCATGCTGTCAAGTGTTCCATTGCCATCTTCTTGCCTGGCCCCGGGCTCGGGCATGGGCGAAGTGATCTCCGAAACGCCTGCTCACGGGCTTATGGAAAGGGTTGAATGGCTTTCATACGGGGCTTGTGTGATCAATGAGGTTGTTGGGTCCGGCGTCCTCGAAGTGGGGAGATGTGCGAAACTTCGGGTGCCGTATGACCCATTGGGGGGTAGTTGTGGTGAAAGTTGAGCCCGGACGGCTCCGCGAGCCTGCGGCGTTGATCATGCTTTCGGTGGTTTGCGCACAGGTTCTGGTCGCCGCCCTGGGATTGATCCTCGAAGACGGTTCGTTCGGCTCCCGGTCGGCGGGCGCGCTCGGCGCGCTGACCTCTCCGCTCCGCCCGGCGCTCGCGATCGGCGCCGTCGTCCTGGTCACCAGGTTAGGCGAGCCGACCCGGCGTGCGCGGCTCGTGAACCTCGGCGCCGTCGCCGCACTGGCGGTCGCCGCGCTCTTCGGCTTCATCAGCCTCATCGGCGTGCTCCTCGGCGGCGGCACGGGCGGCTGGAGCATCATCGAGTACCTGCTGACCGGCGTGCCCGCGCTCGCCCTCATCGCGGTCGCCCTGGTGTACGCGCTCTCCATCCTGCCGTCCGGCGCGCCCTCGGCGGTGCGGCCCGGGCAGGCCGCGCCCGGCCAGGGGCTGTACCCCCCGCAGCCTCTCCACGGCGACAACCCCGGGTACGGTGTGCCCGGCGGCCACCCCGACCAGGCTCCGTACGTGCCCGCCCAGAACGGCCCCGCCTCCGCGCTTCCCGCGCTGCCCCCGGCTCCGTACGCCCCCCAGCAGCAGCCGTACGGGCAGGGTGACCAGCGGCCCGCGGAGACCTACGCCCAGCAGCAGCCGGGTCCCGACCCCTACCCGCAGCCGCAGTTCGCCCAGCAGGGCGAGACGCACCAGCCGCAGTTCGCCCAGCAGGGCGAGACGCACCAGCCGCAGTTCGCCCAGCAGGGGGAGCAGCAGTTCCCCCCGCAGGGTGATCAGCAGTTCGGCCCCCAGGGCGAGCAGCGATTCGGGCCGCAGAGCGAGCAGTTCGGCCCCCAGGGCGAGCAGCGGTTCGAGCCGCAGAGCGAGCAGTTCGGGCCGCAGGGTGATCGGCAGGTGCGGCCGTACGTTCCCGCGAACGAGGCGGGCCCCCTCGGCGACACCTCCTACGCGCCCCAGCACTCCCAGCCGCTCGACGCTTACGCGGCGGCCCTGAAGTCCGAGCCGTACGCGCAGAGCGCCCCGGCCGAATCCGCCGCCGCGCAGTCCTCCGGGTCGTACGGGCCGTCCTCCGCGTCTCCGTACGCCCCGCAGCCCTCCGGCCCGTACGGCCAGCAGAGCCAGCCGGGGCAGCAGAGCCAGCCGGGCCAGCACGGGCAGCAGGGCCGGCAGGCGTCCGACCCGTACGCTCCCCAAGGGTCCGACTCGTATGCCCCTCAGGCGGGCTCGCCGTACCCGCACTCGGGCGGGGGCGCGGGTGCCTTCGGCATGAACGACGCCTTCACGACCGGCGCGCGCCAGGCCGTGCCCGAGCCGCTCACGGCGCCGACCGCCTTCGACCAGCCTCACGCCTACGGCCGTCCCCCGGCGCAGGCCGGCGCCCCGTACGGCCAGACGGGTCCGCAGCCGAGTGCGCTGGACCAGCCGTCTTCGTCTTACGGTCAGACGGGTCCGCAGACGAACCCGCTGGACCAGCCGTCTTCGTCTTACGGTCAGACCGGTCCGCAGACGAACCCGCTGGACAAGGCCCCGGTCCACGGACAGACAGGCCCGCTCGACCAGCCTTCTCCGTCCTACGGTCAGTCCGGTCCGCTGGACCAGCCGTCTTCGTCCTACGGCCAGACCGGCCCGCAGGCGAACCCGATGGACCAGACGCAGGTCTACTCCCAGCCGAGCCCGCAGCCCAGCCCGCTGGACCAGCCTTCCCCGTCCTACGGTCAGACCGGCCCGCAGGCGGGCCCGTACGGTCAGGCCGGTGAGCCGTACGGCGGCTACTCCGGCGCCGACTTCGGCCGCCGGCCCGAGCCCTCCCCGCTGTATGCCGAGGCCGCCGACGCGCGCCAGCAGCAGATCGCGCATGCCTACCAGCAGGCGCAGAGCTACCAGCAGTCGCAGGCCGGGTCGCCCTCGGACGGCGGCGGCACCCAGGGCGAGTACGCCACCGGCACGCATCCGGTGAGGACGCCGGATTACACCCCCGGCTACAGCGGCAGCCCGTTCGGCCACCCGCAGTCGGCGGGGGACTCCTCGGGCTACTCGCGGCCCCCGGCGGACGCGCAGCCGTACCGGCCGGCCCAGGAGCAGCCGTATCCCCAGGCCCAGGACCAGCCGTACCAGCGACCGCAGGACCAGGGCTACCCCCAGCCCCAGGACCAGGCGTACCCCCAGTCGCAGGATCAGGGCTATCCCCAGTCGCAGGACCGGCCGTACCAGCAGGCGGCGGAGCAGCCGTACCAGCCGCAGCAGCCGGCCTGGGAGGATGTCGCCGTGGACAGTACGGTCCGCTTCGACCCCAAGGCCTTCCAGAACGACCCGCTGAACGCCCCCATGCCCCCGCCCGGGTCGCAGGGGCACCGGGACGAGCCGATCGATCCGACCGCCATCTACGCCCCCGACCGGTCGGCCCAGGCAAGGCCAGAGGAAAGCGGCGGTAGAGAACCGGCAGGTCCAGGTGTTGATCAGGGATCACGCTGGTACGGTTCCGACCGCTGAGGGCATTGAAGATCGGGGATATCAGAACGCCGTCGGGTCCCGCGTAGACGGCATACGCCGAAGACGGCCACATATTCCGCCAAGGCCCGCATACCGGGGTGAGCTGGTCTTTCCCCGGATACTGCCATGCTGCTTGACGCCACACGCGGCACACGCGTGTAATTACAACTGTGTTGTTACGCCTTTCACAGGGTGGGTATTGAGGAAGGTGTTCAAAAGGGGGGCTCCGTTGCGGAGCGGGCGGGCGATCGGCAGGAGGTGTGCATTGACCGATCTGGTCATGGCACAGGTGCTCGGCGCGGAAGAGCTGGGATGGCAGGAGCGCGCGTTGTGCGCGCAGACGGATCCGGAGGCGTTTTTCCCGGAGAAGGGTGGTTCTACCCGGGAGGCCAAGAAGGTGTGCCGGTCCTGCGAGGTGCGGGCCGAGTGCTTGGAGTACGCACTACAGCATGATGAGAGATTTGGGATCTGGGGAGGGTTGTCCGAGCGTGAGCGTCGCCGGATCAAGCGAGAGGCCGGCTGAGAGACCGTAACCGCCGGAAGGCGACGGTTACGTTTTGAGATACGACGACCGACACTGAGCGATCACGGTCACGGCCGAACGGCTAGGGTCTAGGGGGGCCATAGCCGGAGGCCGGGCGAGGGGACGTGAGCTCCGGTCGGTGATCTGGACCTGATTGGGAGAGTGGCAGACCCGGCGCGCTCGGGGTGCCGTATCGTGATCGGCGCAAGCCACACGAGCCCCCAAGGACACCACCTCCGTGCACCCGCCGCGTCAATCCGTCACAGCGATCATCGTCGCCCACGATGGCGCCCGCTGGCTGAGGGAGTCGCTGGAAGGCGTGCTCCGGCAGACGCGCCCCCTCGACAGGCTCGTCGGCGTCGACAACGGCAGCCGCGACGGCAGCGGGAAGCTCCTCGCCGAGGCCCTCGGCGCCAACGGCGTCCTGACCCTGCCTCGCTCGACCGGTTTCGGCGAGGCGGTGGCGGCGGTGCTCGAACGGCTGCCCCGCACGGGTGGCCAAGAGTGGATCTGGCTGATCCACGACGACTGCGCGCCCCACCCGCGGGCGCTCGAAGCGCTCCTGTGGGCCGCCGCCGAGGACGAGAAGGTCGCCATCCTCGGCCCGAAGCTCCGCGACTGGCTCGACCGCCGCATCCTGCTCGAAGTCGGCGTCACGGTCGACCGGTCGGGCCGGCGTGACACCGGCCTGGAGCCCAGGGAGTACGACCAGGGGCAGCACGACGGCGTCCGCAAGGTGCTGTCGGTGTCCACGGCGGGCATGCTGATCCGTCGCGACGTGTGGGAGGAGTTCGGCGGTCTCGACCCCGGCCTGCCCCTCTTCCGCGACGACCTCGACCTGTGCTGGCGGGTCACGGCCGCCGGCTACCACGTGCTGACCGTCACCGACGCGGTCGCCTGGCACGCCGAGGCGGCGACCCGGCGCAGGCGCCGCATGACCGCCAGCACCGACCATCCGCGCAGGCTCGACCGGCGCAACGCCATGTTCGTGATCATGGCGAACCTGCCCTTCCGGTCGCTGCTGTGGTCGCTGGTGCGCAACATCTTCGGCTCGGTGTTCCGCACGCTTCTGCTGCTGCTGGCCAAGCAGCCGGCCAACGCCCTCGACGAGGTCGTCGCGCTCGTCTCCGTGCTGGCCGCCCCCCGCCGTCTCATGAAGGCGCGAAAGGCGAGGAAGCAGGGTAGGAAACAGGGCTATCCCAAGGTGAAGCGGCTGCTCACGCCCTCGGGCATGGCCTACAGACGCCTCGCCGACATGGTCCAGAACTACCTGTCGGGGGCCGGGCCGATCGACTCCGCCGGGCGGCACCACGCGGTGATCTCCGAGCCGTCCAAGGGCGACGAGGGCGACGAGCTGCTGACCGACGCCGGCCTGATGCAGCGCGTCTTCGGCAACCCCGGCGTGCTGCTCTGCCTGGCGCTCGTCGCCGTCACGCTGGCCGCCGAGCG
Organism: Sphaerisporangium sp. NPDC049002; assembly: GCF_040649355.1. Classification (NCBI taxonomy): domain Bacteria; kingdom Bacillati; phylum Actinomycetota; class Actinomycetes; order Streptosporangiales; family Streptosporangiaceae; genus Sphaerisporangium; species Sphaerisporangium sp. NPDC049002. Next base: position 50,880 of record NZ_JBEZFH010000016.1, read on the forward strand.
ATCCCTGCTCTACGGCGGCCTGCTCGGCGGCGGCGCGCTGGTGCCCGTCGTGGGCGGCGCCTCCGACCTGTGGCAGTTCTACACCTCGGGCTACCACGCCAGCGGGCTCGGCTCCGACGGCTGGGCGCCGCCGTACGTCGCGGTCCTCGCGGCCCTGTCGACGATCTTCCTCGGCAAGACCTGGCTCGCGGTCTCGGTCCTGCTGCTCGGCTGCGTGCCGCTCGCGGGCCTGTCCGCCTACGTCGCCACCCGCTCGATGATCTCCTACCCGCTGGCCCGGGTCTGGCTGGCCGCCTCGTACGCGCTGCTTCCCGTGGCGACAGGAGCCGTCGCGGGCGGGAGGCTCGGCACGGCGGTGGTCTTCGTCCTGCTCCCCGCCTACGCCGCGCTGGCCTCCCGGGTCATCATGGGAGAGCGCCGCGTCGCGCGCCGGGCGGCATGGGCCCTCGGCCTGCTGCTGGCGGTCGGCACGGCGTTCGCGCCCCTGGTCTACGTGCTCGTCGCGGTCCTCGGCGGCCTCGCCGCGGTGTCCTTCGGCGGGGTGCGGCGCGGGGTGGGCCTCTCGCTCGGCATCGCGATGGCCGTGCCGATCGTGTTGCTGTTCCCTTGGCTGGTCCAGATCGCGGGCGACCCCGGGCGCATCCTGCTGGAGGCCGGGCTGCACCGCCCCGAGCTGGCCGACCCCCGGCTCACCGCCGAAGCCCTCCTGCTGCTCAGCCCCGGCGGCCCCGGCGTGCCGCCCGTTTGGGTGACCGGGGGCCTGATCGCCGCCGCGCTGGCGGCCCTGCTGTTCCGGCGGCACCAGATGGTCGTCATCGTCGGATGGGGCGTCACGGTCTTCGGCGTCCTGGTCGCGATCGTGGCCAGCCGCGTCCCCGTGGAGGGCACGCCCGCCTGGCCCGGCGTGCCGCTGGCGTTCGCCGCCACGGGCCTGATCGTGGCGGCGGCGCTGACCGGGCACCGCGTCATCGAGCTCAACCAGGCCGGGGGCCTGCGCAGGGTCGGCGCGGCGTTCATGGTCCTTGTGGCCTGCGCCTCGCCCGTCGCCGTGGCGGGGTTGTGGATCAAGGAAGGCGTGCGGGGGCCGCTCCAGCGCGGCGTGCCCAGCGTGATCACGGACTTCGCCGCCGCGAGCTCCTCCGAGGGCGAGGGCACGGTCGTGCTCCGCTCGGAGGACGGCGGGCGGCTCACCTTCACCGTGCTGCGCGGCCGTACTCCTCTGCTGGGGGAGACCGACCTGCCGGTCTCCGGCGCGATGCGGCAGCGGCTCTCCGACCTGGTCGCGGGCGTGGTCTCCGGGCGCGGAGGCGACGACGCCCTCACGCTGGCCACCTACGGCGTCAGCTTCGTCGCCGTCCCGGCTCCGGTCGATCCCAAGGTGCGGCGCTCGCTCGACGCGGACCCCGCGCTGGTCCGGGTGAACCTCTCGGCGACCGCCGGGCTGTGGCGCATGGTCCAGCCCCTCGGCCGGGCCTACCTCCAGGACCAGACCGGGGCGCGCACGCCCGTCCCGTACACCGAGGCGGCGGGCGGCGGCCTGACGGTCTCGGTCCCCGTGGGGCAGGGCACCCGCACACTGGTGCTGGCCGAGCCCGCCGGCGGGTGGAACGCCACGGCGGGCGGCTCGTCGCTGGCAGGGCGCACCGTCGACGGCTGGGCACAGGGCTTCGACGTGCCCGCCGCCGGTGGCCGCGTCACCGTGGAGTACGGAGCCTTCTGGCACGACGTCTGGCTCTGGGTGCAGGTCGCGCTCGTGGCGCTGGTCCTCGTCCTGGCCTCTCCGGGCGCGCGGAGCGCGGAGGCCGCCGACGAGTACGCCGAGATGCCGGTGGAGCGCGAGACCGAGGGAGTGCTGGTCCGGTGAGGGCGCTGATCGAGAACCGTTTCGCATTCCTCGCCCTGGTCCTGGTCGCCCTGACGGCCCTGTTCGGCGTGGCGTCCGTGACCCGTCCCGGCGTCGCCGCCGTGCCCGCCGTCACCCCGCACAAGGTCGCGGTCGAGACGGTCTCCACCGTCTGCCCCGACCCGGGCGGCGCGCGGGTCAGCACGATCACCCCGCCCGGCGGCAAGGGCGCGGGGCGTACCACGATCTCCGAGGTCAGGGCCGAGACCTCGCCGCTGGCGAGCCTCGACCAGCCCGGCCTGCTGTGGCAGCGCGACCTGCCCGCGAAGTCGGGGCCGCTGGAGGTCGCCGGCGTCGGCGCGATGGCGGCGGGGCTGGAGGCCGCGCAGACCACCCGCAAGGCCGATGGCACGGCGCGCGGGCTGGCCGGGGTGCGGTGCGCCGAGCCCGGCTCCAGCGCGTGGTTCGTCGGCCCTGGCCCGGCCGCCGCCGACGTCGTGCTCTATCTCGCCAACGCGGACGCCGCCCAGGCCGTCCTTGAGGTCATGGTCTACGCCGGCGAGGGTCCCGTGGTCAACGACTCAGGCAACGGCCTCGTGCTCAAGCCTGGGGAGCACCGCGCGGTACGGGTGCGCGACCTCGCGCCCTCACCCCTGGTCATGGCCGTGGAGGTGCGCACCATCAGCGGGCGCGTGGCCGCCTCGGCGCGGGCGGTCCTCGGGAAGGGCAAGGGCACCGACTGGCTCCCCGCCGCCGCCGAGCCCGCGACCAGCGTCGTCGTCCCCGGCATCCCCGGCGGTGGCGGGCTGCGCGAGCTGTACGTCACCGCGCCGGGGGAGGCCGACACGACCGTCCATGTGAAGGCGCTGACGGCCGACGGGTTCTACGCCATGAAGAACCGCGAGTCGCTCGACGTGACCGCCGGGTCCACGGCCTCGCTCGACCTGTCGACCGGCATCGGCGGGCAGCCGTCGGCCCTCGTGCTCACCGCCGACGTCCCGATCGTGGCCGGGGTGATGGCCACGGGCACCGGCACCAAGCAGGACGTCGCGTTCAGCGCGGGAGCGGTGCCGATCGACATCGGCAGCGTGGTCGCCGACAACCGCGCCGGGAAGAAGATCTCCTCCCGGCTGGTCCTCTCGGCGCCCGGCGCCGCAGGGAAGGTGCGCGTGCAGACGCTGCCGTTCAAGGGCGCCGCGCCCCCGCCCGTGGAGGTGGAGATCCCCGCGTCGCGCACGAAGGAGATCAAGCTGGCCCCTCCGGGGGTCCGGGGGGACTTCAGCGTGGTCGTGCTGCCCCTTCCCGGCTCCGGGCCGGTCTACGGCGGGCGGGTCATGGACGAGCGTGCCCCCGACGGGCTGCTCGTCACGACGCAGCCCCTGGCCCTCGCGCGCACCTGGGCGATCGTGCCGAGCATCTCCGAGGCGCCCACCGTGGTGCTGCCCTGACCGCGTGGCCGCGCTCAGTGGCGGTCGTCGTAACCGGGGTCCACGGTCTCGGGCGACAGGCCCAGAAGGTTGGCGACCTGCTCGACCACGACGTCGTGCACGAGCGCGCTCAGAGTGTCGCGATCGCGGGCCCTGGCTTCCAGCGGGCGGCGATAGACCACGACCACCGCCGGACTGCCGCTCTCGGCGGGCTGGACCCGGCCGAAGGGGATCGGGTCGGACGAGAGCCTGCCCGGCCCGTCGATCAGCTCGTCGGCCGGGGGGACCTCCTCGACGGCGAACTCGACGGAGGAGAGCTGCCCACCCCACTTCGGCTTCAGCCGGTCGACCGCGTCCAGCACGAAATCGTCGAAACGCTCGCTGCGGGAGCGCGCGATGGGCACGTGCGACGGGGCCAGCGGACCGCGCATGCCGCGGCCGTGCCGGTCGCGCCGCCGCGGGCCGTTGGGGCGGGGCTTGCCGCCGGGGGCCGAACTCACACAGCAAGCCTAGATCGTGGTTCTCTGGTCCCGCGCCCCACTCCCTGACGTCCCGTCGAACGGGCTGTCCGCCATGCGGTTTCAGGACCCGCCATACAGCCCGTAAAGGGACGGCAAGTGTCCGAATTGTGGCGACACGCTCGTTAAGAGCTGCCAGGTGGTGGCAATGTGAACGCGGACCGGATACGGTCCCTCCGTGAGCCCCGTCCGCAGCTGTTCCCGTACCGCCTGCAGGCAGCCTGCCGTCTTCACACTCACGTACGTCTACGCCGACTCGACCGCTGTGCTCGGACCGCTGGCGACGTACGTCGAACCACACTGCTATGACCTGTGCGCGGACCACGCGGAGCGGCTGACGGCCCCGCGTGGGTGGGAGGTCGTCCGGCTGCCGTCGGAGGCGGGGCAACCGAGCACCGACGATCTCGAAGCCCTCGCCAACGCCGTGCGCGAGGCGGCCAGGCCCACGCCCTCGACGGGCGAGCCCGTGGGGCAGGGCGTGGAGGTCGGCCGGCGCGGTCACCTGCGGGTCCTGCGGTCCGCCCAGCAGAACCTCGAACGCTGAGGCCGCCGCCGGGTCCCGGCCTCCGCGCCCTCCTCCCCGGAAAGCTCCTCACCGACCTGCCCGGAAAGCTCCTCACCGACCTCCCCGAAAAGCTTCTGGCCAGCCTCCCTGGAAAGCTTCTCACCGGCCTCCCCGGAAAAGATCCCCACCCGCGTCCCGGAAAGATCCCCGCCCACGTCGGCCCCGGACGCTTCCCGATCACCGTGAAAGGCCCGGGAGGAACGCAGTAGGCTCGGTCAGAACAGACGTGACTAGGTGCGGAGCGGCAGTGGGCGACCTCGCCAAGATCTTCAAGGCGTACGACATCCGTGGCGTCGTCCCCGGTGAGCTCGACGAGAAGACCGCCGAGGCCGTGGGCGCCGCCTTCGTCGAGGTCCTCGAAGCCGGCGCCGTGGTCATGGCACACGACATGCGCGCGTCCTCCGGCCCCCTCGCCGTGGCCTTCGCCCGAGGGGCGACAGGCAGGGGCGCCGACGTGGTCGACACCGGGCTCGGCTCGACCGATCTGCTCTACTACGCCAGCGGCAGCCTGGGGCTACCCGGCGTGATGTTTACGGCCAGCCACAATCCCGCCCGCTACAACGGGATGAAGCTGTGCCGCGCGGGCGCCGTCCCCGTCGGGGCCGACACGGGCCTGGTGCGGATCCGCGACCGCGCCGCCGAGCTGCTCGCCTCGGGCGTCCAGAGCACCGGCGGGCGCACGGGCACGGTCACCGAGCGCGACCTGCTCGACGGGTACGCCGCCCATCTGCGCGGCCTGGTCGGCCTTTCCGGCATCAGGCCCCTCAAGGTCGTCGTGGACGCCGGCAACGGCATGGGCGGGCACACCGTCCCCACGGTGTTCGAGGGTCTCCCGCTGGAGGTGACCCCGCTGTTCTTCGAGCTCGACGGCACCTTCCCCAACCACGAGGCCAACCCGATCGAGCCCGGCAACCTCCGCGACCTGCAGAAGGCCGTGCTCGACAAGGGCGCCGACCTCGGCCTGGCCTTCGACGGCGACGCCGACCGCTGCTGGGTCGTCGACGAGCGCGGTGAGTCGGTCTCGCCCTCGACGATTACCGCGCTGGTGGCCGTGCGCGAGCTGGCCAAGCATCCCGGGGCCACGGTGATCCACAATCTGATCACCTCGAAGGCGGTGCCCGAGATCATCGCCGAGAACGGCGGCGTCCCGGTGCGCACCCGCGTGGGGCACTCCTACATCAAGGCCGAGATGGCCCGCACCGGAGCCGTCTTCGGCGGCGAGCACTCCGCCCACTACTATTTCCGCGACTTCTGGTTCGCCGATTCCGGCATGCTCGCGGCGCTGCACGTGCTGGCCGCCCTCGGCGAGCAAGATCGCCCGCTGTCCGACCTGCTCGCGCGCTACTCCCGGTACGCCGCGTCCGGTGAGGTCAACAGCACCGTCGCCGACCAGGCGGCCGCGCTGGCGCGGGTCCGCGCGCGGTACGCCGGCCGTGAGGGGGTGACCGTGGACGAGCTCGACGGTCTCACCGTGTCGGGGTCCGGCTGGTGGTTCAATCTTCGTCCGTCCAACACAGAGCCGCTCCTTCGGTTGAATGCCGAGGCGGCCGACGAGAAGCTAATGGCGGCGACCCGAGATGAGGTCCTCGCCGTCGTGAGGAGTTGACGTGAAGATCGACGATTGGTTGCTCGACATCCTGGCCTGCCCGGCCTGCAAGTCACCGCTCAACGCTGTCACCCAGAGCGATGAGCTGGCTTGCAGTTCCGAGACGTGCGGGCTGGTCTACCCCGTTCGAGACGACATCCCGGTGCTGCTGGTCGACGAGGCTCGCAAGGCGTGAGCTCGTTCGAGCCCGAGCGGCTGGATGACGCGGCGCTCCTGACCGAGGGCGACCCCGCGGGCATGCTGCCCGCGGTGGCGTCCTCCGGCGCGCAGGTCCGCACCTCGCACCGGGGCGCGCTGGAGGCGGGCGTCTCCCGGATGTCCGTGGGCGACCGTCCCCGGGCGGTCGTGATCGCGGGGGTGGGCGGTTCCGCCATCGCCGGCGACATGCTCGCCGCCGTGTGCGGAGGCGGGGTCCCGATCCCGATCGTGACCGTGCGCTCCTACCGGCTGCCGGGCTGGGTGGGCGCCGCCGACCTGGTCATCGCCGTGTCCAGCTCGGGCACCACCGAGGAGACCAGGACCCTGGCGCTTGAGGCGGTGCGCCGGGGGTGCCGGCTGATCACCGTCGGACGCGCGGGGTCGCCGCTGGCGGCGATCGCCGAGCAGGCGTCCGCGCCGCACCTGCCGGTGGTGCCGGTCCAGGGGGCGGTCCGGCTGCCCCGGGCGAACCTCTGGGGGCTGACCATGCCCCTGGTCGCCGTGGCGTCGGCGCTCGGGCTGGCCGACGTGAACGCCGACGCGGTCGAGGCCACGGCCAAGCGCCTGGAGGACATCGCGCACCGCTGCCGGCCGTCGAGCGAGTCGTTCATCAACCCCGGCAAGACGCTGGCGCTGGAGATCGCCGACACGATCCCGATGGTCTGGGGGTCCTCGCCGGTGGCGACGGCGGCCGCGTACCGGCTGGCGACCCAGCTCAACGAGAACGCCAAGTACCCCGCCATCTGGGGCGAGATCCCCGAGGCCGATCACAACCAGGTGGTGGCCTTCGACGGGCCGCTGGCCCAGCGCGACATCTTCGGCGACGAGCCCTCCCTGGCCCTGCGGCTGATCGTGCTGCGCGACCTGGAGGAGCATCCCCAGGTGAGCAAGCGGCGCGCGATGTCGGTGCGCCTGGCGCAAGACCGCGGGGTGCCGGTCACCGAGATCACCGCCGAGGGGGCGCACCCGCTGGAGAGGCTGGCCTCGCTGGTGGGTCTCGTCGATTACGCGAGCGTCTACCTGGCACTGGGGTTCGGCATCGATCCGACTCCCGTGAGCGCCATCGCGGAACTTAAGGCAAGACTTTCCCAATAAGATCTCGTTGACCGCTTTACGGTGGGGTCAGAGAACGGCGTTACAGATGGGTGGAGACTGCGGGTGAGCGCGGGCGGCGGTACCAAGGCGATCATGGCGGCGCTGGGGGCGAACCTGGCGATCGCGGTGGCGAAGTTCGTGGCGTTCGTCTTCACGGGGTCGTCGTCGATGCTCGCCGAGTCGGTTCACTCGGTCGCCGACTCCGGGAACCAGGCGCTGCTGCTGCTCGGCGACAAGCGGTCGAAGAAGCGCGAGAACCGCAAGCACCCCTTCGGGTACGGCCGCGAGCGCTACTTCTACGCGTTCGTGGTCGCGGTCGTGCTGTTCACGATCGGCGCGGTCTTCTCCCTCTACGAGGGCATCGAGAAGATCGCGAATCCCCACCACGTGGAGTCCCCGATCTGGGCCTTCGGCGTCCTGATCTTCGCGATCGTCGCCGAGGGGTTCTCCTTCCGAACCGCGATCATCGAGTCCAACACGGTCAGGGGCGAGGTCTCCTGGTTCAACTTCATCCGCAGGGCCAAGGCTCCCGAGCTGCCGGTCGTGCTCCTGGAGGACTTCGGAGCCCTGCTGGGCCTGCTGTTCGCGCTCTTCGGCGTGACGATGTCCGTGGTCACGGGCAACGGCGTCTGGGACGGCGTCGGCACCCTCATGATCGGCATCCTGCTGGCGATCATCGCGGTGATCCTCGCGATCGAGACCAAGTCCCTGCTCATCGGTGAGAGCGCCGTCCCGGAGATCGAGGAGAAGATCTGCGAGGCGCTGGAGGGGGCCCCCGAGGTGAGCAGGGTCATCCACCTGCGCACCCTGCACCTCGGCCCCGAGGAGCTCCTGGTCGCCGCGAAGATCGCCGTGGAGCACGGCGACACGGCCTCCGACATCGCCAAGGGCATCGACGAGGCCGAGCGGCGCATCCGTGAGGCCGTGCCGATCGCCCGGGTCATCTACCTGGAGCCCGACCTCTACCGTGCCGGCCAGGCGACCGCCTCGCCGAACGGGGCGGGCGACGCCGCCCACTCCTGAGCGGGACGCCCACTCCTGAGCGGGACGCCCACTCCTGAGCGGGGTGTCGCTCCGCCGTGGTCAGCGGTCGCGGCGGAGCAGGCGCAGGGCCTTCTCCTTCTCGAAGTCGAGCGCGCGGCGCGGGGCGTGGATGCGGCCGATGCGCAGCCCGAGGTCGCGCACGGCCTGGGCGACGGCGGGCTCGCTGAGGACGCGCATGCCGAACGCCAGCTCGGCGGGCGACACGTCGAACCGTCGTTCCAGCTCCATGGCCTGGGTGACCGCCGCGAGCTCCTCGGGACCGAACCGCCGGTGGGAGCCGCGCTCTCGCGTCGGGGGCAGCAGGCCGAGGGCCTCCCGGTAGCGCAGCATCCGGGGGGACAACCCCAGCCGCTTGGCCGCCTCAGTGATGCGCATGGACCCGAATCTTACATTCTTTTGTCAGGTTCGCAGATCTGGGGATGCATTGGGGTGCGCGTGCCTCTTAAACTCGCAGAGACGCACTGACCGGGTTGAGGGGAAACACACTATGGACTTCAAGGTCGCCGACCTTGCGCTCGCTGATTTCGGCCGCAGGGAGATCCAGCTCGCCGAGCATGAGATGCCGGGCCTGATGGCCATCCGCCGCGAGTACGCCGAGGCGCGCCCGCTGAGCGGAGCCAAGATCATGGGCTCGCTCCACATGACCATCCAGACCGCCGTGCTCATCGAGACGCTGGTGGCGCTCGGTGCCGACGTCCGCTGGGTGAGCTGCAACATCTTCTCCACCCAGGACCACGCCGCCGCGGCGGTCGTCGTCGGCGCCGATGGCACGGCCGACGACCCCAAGGGTGTGCCGGTGTTCGCCTGGAAGGGTGAGACGCTGGAGGAGTACTGGTGGTGCACCGAGCAGGCGCTCACGTGGCCCGGCGGCGGCAGCCCCAACATGATCCTCGACGACGGCGGCGACGCCACCCTGCTCGTCCACAAGGGCGCCGAGTACGAGAAGGCCGGGGCCGTGCCCTCGCCCTCCGAGAGCGACCCCGAGGAGTGGAAGATCATCCTCGACCTCCTCCGCCGCACGGTGTCCTCCGAGGGCCGGTGGACCGCCGTGGCAAAGGAGATCAAGGGCGTCACCGAGGAGACCACGACCGGCGTCCACCGCCTGTACGAGATGTTCAAGGCCGGCTCGCTGCTCTTCCCGGCCATCAACGTCAACGACTCGGTGACCAAGTCGAAGTTCGACAACAAGTACGGCTGCCGCCACAGCGTGATCGACGGCCTCAACCGCGCCACCGACGTCCTCATCGGCGGCAAGGTCGCCGTGGTCGCCGGGTACGGCGACGTGGGCAAGGGCTGTGCCGACGCGCTGCGCGGCCAGGGCGCCCGCGTGATCGTCACCGAGATCGACCCCATCTGCGCGCTCCAGGCGGCCATGGACGGCTTCCAGGTCACCACGCTCGACGACGTCGTCGGCATCGCGGACATCTTCGTGACCACGACCGGCAACTTCGACATCATCACGGCCGACCACATGAGCCGTATGAAGCACAACGCGATCGTCTCCAACATCGGCCACTTCGACAACGAGATCGACATGGCCGGCCTGGCGAAGCTGCCCGGCATCGTGAAGACCGAGGTCAAGCCGCAGGTCCACACCTGGACCTTCGCCGACGGCCACTCGATCATCGTGCTGGCCGAGGGCCGCCTGATGAACCTCGGCTGCGCCACCGGCCACCCCAGCTTCGTGATGTCCAACTCCTTCACGAACCAGGTGATCGCGCAGATCGAGCTGTTCACCAAGACCGACGAGTACCCCATCGGCGTCTACGTGCTGCCCAAGCACCTCGACGAGAAGGTCGCGCGGCTCCACCTCGACGCGCTGGGCGTCAAGCTGACCCAGCTCACCAAGGCGCAGGCCGAGTACATCGGCGTCGACGTCGAGGGCCCGTACAAGCCCGACCACTACCGCTACTGATCGACCGGCCTTCGGGCCAGGCGAGGTCCCCGCGAGAGGTCGCGCGGGGACCTTTCGCCACACAGGGGGACAGGGGAAACTGTGGATTCTGCGGACGCGTCGCTCGCCGAGGTGGGCGAGCGGCGGATCGACTGGGCGCTTCGCTCCATGCCCGTGCTGCGGGCGATCGGGGAGCGGTTCGACGCCGCGCGCCCGCTCGAAGGCCTGAAGATCGCCGCGTGCCTCCACGTGACCGCGGAGACGGCGGTGTTCGTCGGCGCGCTGAAGGCCGGCGGGGCCGAGATCGCCCTGGCCGCGTCCAACCCCCTGTCCACGCAGAACGACGTGGCGGTGGCGCTGCGCGCGTACGACATGGCGGTGTACGCCCGCGCGGGCGTCGACCGCGACACCTACTACCGGCACATCCACCAGGCCCTTGACATCGGGCCGGATATCGTGCTCGACGACGGCTGCGACCTGGTCAACACGCTGCACACCGAGCGTGTCGAGCTGCTCGACGGGGTGACCGGCGGGTGCGAGGAGACCACGACGGGCATCATCCGGCTGCGTCAGATGGCGGCCGAGCACGCCCTGCGGTTCCCGGTCGTCGCGGTCAACGACACCCGCACCAAGCGGATGTTCGACAACAGGTACGGCACCGGCCAGTCCACGTTCGACGGCATCATGCGGGCGACCAACACGCTGCTCGCGGGCCGCACGATCGTGGTCGCCGGGTTCGGCTTCTGCGGGCGTGGCGTGGCCGAACGGGCGCGGGGGCAGGGCGCCCGGGTCATCGTGACCGAGATCGACCCGGTCAAGGCGCTGGACGCAAGCATGCAGGGCTACGAGGTGCTGCCGATGGCCGAGGCGGCGCGCGCGGGCGACCTGTTCATCACTGTCACCGGCAACCGCGACGTCATCAGGGGCGAGCACCTCGCCGAGATGAAGGACGGCGCCATGCTCGCCAACGCCGGCCACTTCGACGTCGAGATCGACGTGCGCGCCCTGGAGGGCATGGCGCAGGAGGTGCACCTCGGGGTGCGGCCCCACACCGACGAGTACGTCCTCCCCGACGGGCGGCGGCTGCTGCTGCTCGCGGAGGGCCGCCTGGTCAACCTGACCGCCGCCGAGGGGCACCCCGCGGCCGTCATGGACATGTCGTTCTCCGCCCAGGCGCTGGCGGTCGCGTGGCTGGCCGAGGAGCGGGTACGGCTCGCGCCCGGCGTGTACGACGTGCCCGCGGAGATCGACGCGGAGGTCGCGCGGCTGAAGCTCGCGGCGGCGGGCATCGACATCGACGTGCTCACCGCTTTCCAGAGCGACTACCTGCGATCGTGGCGCTTCGGCTCCTGACACCCGTTGTTCACTCCGCCCTGACCGTCTCACGATCATCGGCGCAGGCCAGGACCGTGCCCCCGGCCCGCTGGACGGTTGTGTCGCGATTCGCTGACATTTCATCATCGAATCGGCATCACTTGCGGGTCGCGCCTCGCCAACGGTTGGGTAACCGCCCTCGACAGGCACCCCTCCGGGATGGGTTCCTTCATTCAGAGCAATCTTCGACCTCACCGACCTCTGGCTGGACCCGCCGACCCATGAGCCTTCTCCAAGTGAAAGACCTCACGGTCGGGTTCCCGACCGCGGGCGGCCTGGTCCAGGCCGTCCGCGGCCTGTCGTTCGGCGTCGAGCCGGGCCGGACGCTGGCGATCGTCGGGGAGTCGGGGAGCGGCAAGACGGTCGGCGCGCAGGCCATCCTCGGGCTGCTTCCCGAGGCCGACATCTCGGGGAGCGCGGTCTTCGAGGGCGTGGACCTTCTCGCGCTCGGCGAGGAACGGCTCCGGCAGATCCGAGGCGCCGAGATAAGCGTGATATTTCAGGATCCGCTGACCAGCCTGCATCCGCTGTACAAGGTGGGCAGGCAGATCGCGGAGCTGATCCGCGCCCACGACTCCGGGGTGAGCCGCGCCCAGGCCAGGCGGCGCGCCGTGGAACTGCTGGGCCTGGTCGGCATCCCCCGGCCGGACCGCAGGGTGGACGACTACCCGCACCAGTTCTCGGGCGGCATGCGGCAGCGGGCGGTGATCGCGATGGCGCTCGCGCTCAACCCCAAGCTCGTGGTCGCCGACGAGCCCACCACGGCGCTCGACGCGACCGTCCAGGCGCAGATCCTGGACCTGATCACCCGCCTCCAGCGGGAGTTCGCCATCGCGCTGCTGCTGATCACGCACGACCTCGGGGTGGTCGCCGGGATGGCCGACGAGGTCGTGGTGATGTACGCCGGGGTCCCGGTGGAGCGGGCCGACCGGCGCACGATCTACTACCGGCCACATCACCCCTACACAAAGGGTCTGCTGGAGTCGATCCCCGGCAGCACGGGCACGCGGGAGGGAAGGCTCCGGCCCATCTCCGGCCGGCCCCCCAGCATGATCGCGATGCCGTCGGGATGCGCGTTCCACCCGCGCTGCCCCTACGCCATGCCGGTATGCGCGGCCGAGCGCCCGCCCCTCGCGCGGGTCACCGGCGACGGCGACCACGCCTCGGCCTGCTGGCTTCCCCACCAGGCCATCGGCCTCGGCGAGGAGGCGGAGGCCGTACGGCTGCGCGCCTCGGGGACCGGGCCCCGGTGAACGCGGATCCCGCGAACGAAGCCGAGCGAACGCGGATCCCGCGAACGGAGGACCGGTGAACCTTCTGGAGGTGGACCGCCTGGTCAAGCACTTCCCGATCCGTGAGGGCACCGTGTTCCGCCGTACGGTCGGGCAGGTGCGGGCCGTCGACGGGGTCAGCCTGACGCTGGCGCCCGGCGAGACCCTGGGGCTGGTGGGCGAGACCGGCTCCGGCAAGTCCACGCTGGCCCGCTGCATCGCGGGGCTGCACCCCGTGAGCTCCGGCACCGTCACCTTCGACGGTCAGGACATCACCAACCTGTCGCGAAGTGCGATGCGGCCCTTTCGCAGGGACATCCAGGTGATGTTCCAGGACCCGTACGGCTCGCTGAACCCCCGCAGGCGGGCCGGCTCGATCATCGCCGACCCCCTGGTCATCCACGGCGTCGGCACCCCCGAGGAGCGGCGGCGCACGGTGGCGGAGCTGATGGAACGCGTCGGGCTCAACCCGGAGCATCACGACCGATTCCCCGCGGAGTTCTCCGGCGGCCAGCGGCAGCGCATCGGCGTGGCCCGTGCCCTCGCGCTGCGGCCCCGGCTGATCATCTGTGACGAGCCGGTGTCGGCGCTCGACGTGTCGATCCAGGCCCAGATCCTCAACCTGCTCATGGACCTCCAGGACGACTACGGGCTGACGTACCTCTTCATCGCGCAGGACCTGTCGGTGGTGCGGCACGTCAGCGACCGCATCGCGGTGATGTACCTCGGCCGGTTGGCTGAGCTGGCCGAGGCCGACGAGCTGTACGATCACCCCCGCCATCCGTACTCCGACGCCCTCCTGTCGGCCACGGCCGTCGCCGACCCGGACGTCGCCGACCGGCGCGAGCGCGTCATCCTCACGGGCGACGTCCCCTCGCCGATCGACCCGCCGTCGGGCTGCCGGTTCCACCCGCGCTGCCCGAGGGCCCAGGAGATCTGCGCGACCGAGCAGCCCGCGCTGGAGGGGACCGTACCGGAGGGGACCGTACCGGAGGGGACCATGGCGGCAGGGGCCCCGCACCTGACGGCCTGCCACTTCCCGATCGGACAGCCCGCGGACGGGGGGACGAGGTGACGCTCAACCGAGATACGCCCGGGTGCTGCCGGCCTGAGTGGTGGGTATGGCCGGTGCGACCTCTCCCTCACGCACCGGGCCATACCCGTTCCCACGTAGCGGGCTAATGCCCCAGTAGCCCGCTGGAACATCCCGTGCCCGTGGTTGCCCTATGTATGCGTCGGCTTTGCGAAAAATCTACGCCGGAGGGATGAAACCACCGGGCGTCGGCCGCGATTCCCCTGCTGGGGACGGCCGGACGCGGGTCGGCGGAACGTACGAGAAGGCCGGCGGCGGAGCGAGCGCGGCGGGGGGTCCGACGGGAGGGGCGGGGGGTCCGACGGGAGGGGCGGGGGGTCCGAGGGGAGGGGCGGCGAGGCCGTACGGCGAGGAGTTCTGCCGCATCTGGCGCGCCAGCCGCAACTCCGTGCGGCGGCGGCGCTCGGCGAGCACCGCGGCCAGGTACGCGTAGGGAGGCGCGGTGGGAGGGGGAGGCGGCGAGACGAAGGACGCGAACTGGGCGGCGATCCGCGTCCCCATGTCGTGCCGGACGGCCGGCGAGAGCTGGTGCCAGCGCGAGAGGTACTGCCTCGCGGTGGCCGCGAGGTCCTCGGGCAGGCGGGAGAGCTCCAGCGTGCCGGCCCAGCGGGCGAGCGGCGCGGGCATCTCGGGCGGCGGGGCCTGGCGAGGGGACCGCTCGGAGATCACGATGGTCCCCGAGAAGACGTCGCCGAGCCGCTTGCCCTGCGGGGAGATCAGCGAGCTGATCAGCGCCGGGGCGCCGAAGAACATCCAGAACTCCAGGAGCCCGGACAGGCCGCGGAACAGCGCCTGCCGGAAACGCTCGGGACCGCCGTCGTCGCTGACGACCCGCAGGCCCATGGCGATCTTGCCGAGGCTCCTGCCCCGGCTGAGCGTCTCGAAGATGACCGGATATCCCACGATGACCAGCGCGCTCAGCAGGATCGAGAGCGCCACCGCGACCGCCTCCTCGGCGACCCACGACAGCATGCCCATCAGCAGGCTCAGCCCGAAAACGGCCATGAGCTGGAGTGCCATGTCGATCAACAGCGCCAGTGCCCGGCTCGGCAACTGGGCCACCCGTACCTCTACGACCACGGCCTCGCCGGTCACGACATCTGCCACGTCCCCCACCCTATCCATCGGCCCAATAGGCTCTCGTGCGTGGACATCGACGCGTTTGTCTCCGCGCACAAGCCGACGTGGGACCGGCTGGAGGCCCTGGTGCGGCGCCGGGGCTCGCTGAGCGGGCCCGAGGTGGACGAGCTGGTCGACCTCTACCAGCGCGTCGCCACGCACCTGTCCATCGTCAGGACGGGCTCCGACCGGCTCCTGGTGGGGCGGCTCTCGGCGCTCGTCGCGCGGGCGCGGTCGGCGGTCACGGGGGCGCACACGCCGGCCTGGCGGGAGTTCGTCCGCTTCTTCACCGTCTCCTTCCCGGTGGTCGCCTACCGCGCGCGGTGGTGGTGGGCCATCACCTCGGCGGTGTTCCTGCTGGTCTCCCTGGCGGTCGGCCTGTGGGTCGCGCGAAACCCCGACGTCCAGGCCGCCATCGCCGGGCCTGAGCAGATCAAGCAACTCGTCGAGCACGACTTCGCCGACTACTACTCCGAGCATCCGGCGGGGGCGTTCGCCGGGCAGGTGTGGATCAACAACGCCTGGGTCTCGATGCAGGTGATCGCCACGTCCGTGCTGCTCGGCATCCCGATCCCGTACATCCTCTGGCAGAACGCCGCGAACGTCGGCGTCTCCGCCGGGCTGATGGCCTCCCGCGACCGGCTGGACGTCTTCTTCGGCCTGATCACCCCGCATGGCCTGCTGGAGCTGACGGCCGTCTTCCTCGCCGCCGCCGTCGGCATGCGCCTCGGCTGGACGGCCGTCGACCCGGGGCCGAGGAAGCGTACGGAGGCGCTGGCCGAGCAGGGGCGGGCCGTGGTCGCCGTCGCGCTCGGCCTGGTCGTGGTCCTGCTGGTGTCGGGGCTGATCGAGGCGATGGTGACCCCCTCATCCCTGCCCACGTGGGCGCGCGTCGGCATCGGGGTGGCCGCCGAGGCCGCGTTCCTGGCGTACGTCGTGTTCTTCGGCCGCCGAGCCCTGCGGGCCGGCGAGACCGGCGACCTCGAACGCGCTCCCGACGTCGCCCCGTCTACAGGGCCTTGAGGAACCTCGCGGCGATCGGCGCCGCCACGCCGCCGCCCGTGCCGCCGTTCTGGACGAGGACCGCGAACGCCAGGTCGCCCCGGTAGCCGATGAACCACGCGTGCGACCTGGCCCCGGCGACCTCGGCGGTGCCGGTCTTGCCGGCGGTGCCCGAGGGGAGGCCGGCCTGCGCGGCGGTGCCCCTGGTGACGACGGCGCCCATCATCGCGCGCAGACCGGAGACCACGCCGCCGTCCAGGGGCACCTGGGCCGGCGCGTCGGCGGGGGGCGTGTCCGTCATGATGGCGGGCTTCCAGACACCGCTCGCGACGGCGGCGGCCACCTCGGCCATGCAGAGCGGGCTGGCCTGCACCGAGTTCTGGCCGATGGCGTCGGAGCCCAGCTCGTTGAAGTCCTTGTACGGCCGGATCCGGCAGAAGCTCAGGCCGGGCTTCTCGCGGAACCCGAAGCGGTCGGCGGCCTCGGCGCGCAGCCGGTCGTCACGTAGCCGCTCGTAGGTCTGCCGCACGAACGTGGTGTTGCAGGACAGGGCGAACGCCGTGGTGAGGGTCACGGCGCCGTGGTCGGCGCCCCCGTCGTTGGTGAAGGTCCTGGCGTTCGGGATGGTGTAGCTCCCCGGGCACGCCACCGGTGACTCCGGGGTCAGCCCGGTGCCGAACAGGGCGGCGGAGGTCACCACCTTGAACGCCGAACCCGGCGGGTACAGGCCGTTGAACGCCCGCCTGCCGCCCAGCGTGTCGGCCACAGCGCGCACCTGACCGGACCGGGCGTCCACGGCCACGATCGCCGAGGGCTGCCCGACGCCGTCCAGCGCGCGGGCCGCCGCGGCCTGGACCTTCTGGGAGATCGTGCTCCGCGTTCCCGACTGCGGCGGGGTGGGGGTGGCCAGGAGCACCCGGCCCGAGGGCGCCTCCTCCAGCTTCAGGGTGACCACCGTCGCGTCCAGCCCGGTGACGTAGTCGCCCGCCCTGCTGTCGGGCGGGAACGGCAGGCCCTCGCGGGTGAGCGTGGAGGGCCTTTTGACCTGGGCCTCCTTGAGTCGCAGGCTCCCGCCGTCCTTGAGGGAGGGATGCAGCGTCTCGGGGGCCCAGAGCACCCTCCAGGCCCCGTCCCTGGACGCCAGGCGCAGCACCGAGGAGAACGGCCACCGGCCCAGCCCGGTCACCTCCCGGACCCCCTGGAAGGGCATCTCGGCCGCCTCCCCGCCCTGGCGGCGCAGAGCGCCCGGACTGAGCGACAGCGACGCGATCCGCAAATCGGCGCTGAACCGCCGGTGCCGGTCCGCGAAGTCGGCCGGAGGGTTGTCCACCAGCCCGGCCATGGTGGTGAAGTCACCGGCCTGCCAGGCGGTGAAATACCGTGTCGCGACCACCTCGGGACCGTCCTGCGCGGCCGTCTGTGACGCGGCCGG